>NZ_JBBCQL010000018.1:0-33761 GCF_037149975.1 Chryseobacterium sp. VD8
GTTGCTACAATTCCGCTTCCTCCGTAGGTGGGATAGCAAAGTATGCCTATTTTCATTTATTTTTGGGGTTTTGATGTTGTAAATTTTAGAATTTACACCTTTATTTTACAATTGCTGGAATGAGATCCATTCCCATTCCTGCCTTCAAAGTATCATTTACCAGAACAGGAAGTCTGCCTTGGATTTTTGTTTTTCCGTTGAATGCATCGGCTGTTGCGTTCATCGAGTCTTCATTGTTTTCATACGAAACCAGAACGGTAGAAACTTTAGAAATATCAATATCCTTCAATGCATAAGCACTTCCGAAAACATTTAAAATTACATTTTGGTTTTTCGTAAGATCGGATAATACTTTTTTTGAAGCGTCTGAGATTTTATATGGTTTGTAAGCCGTGGAATTATCTTTATGGAAACCGACAATTACTGTAGAATTTGCAGGAATCGTAGCAATTTCATCAGCTTTTTTAATCGTAATATTTGATCCTAAACGATTGGCAAATGTCTGATAAGGAGCTTCTTCCAATGGAACATAATAGATTTGTTTTCCGTTTAATGGGAGCAGTTTTTTTTCATCCTTCAGTAAAGTGATGGCATTGGCATATAAATTCTGAACTAAAGTTTTGTGAGAGTCGTTATTTAAGTCTGTATTAATATTTTCAGGATTTTTAGGAGTGTATTTATCAAGTCCTAAAAAATATTTGGTTAAAAGGATCTTTTTTACACTTTCTTCCACTCGGGATTGCGAAATTTCTCCGCTTTCAATAGCCTTCTGAATTAATTTTTTTCCTTCTGCAACACCCTGAGAAAACAACATAATATCGTTACCTGCTTTAAAAGCCATCGCATCGAGTTCTCCGGGTTTGTATCTATTCGCAACAGCGCCCATATTAAGAGCATCGGTAATAATTAACCCTTTGTATCCAAGCTTATTTTTCAACAGTCCGGTGATGATGTTTTTAGAAACGGAAGCAGGAATTCCTTTGGTGGTTTCCAATGCAGGAACATATAAATGAGCCACCATAACACCGCCGATTCCCTGATTGATAAGAGCTTTGTAAGGTGCTAATTCAACAGCGTTAAGACGGTCTAAATTGTGAGCAATTAAAGGAAGATCCGCATGAGAATCTGTGCTTGTATCTCCATGTCCCGGAAAATGCTTAATTGCCGCTAAAATATTATTATTCTGAAGTCCGTCTGCATAAGCTGATGCAGAATTTACCACGTTGTTTACTTCCGATCCGAAGCTTCTGTTTCCGATAATAGGGTTGTTGGGATTAGTATTTACATCCACAACCGGCGCAAAATCCCAGTTGATGCCCATTCGGTGACAGTCTTCCGCAATTTTAGCCGACATTTTTTCAATTAAACTTTTATCCTGAATAGCTCCTAAAGTCATTGCCCACGGAAATTTATGTGCGGTTGCAATTCTCTGGTACAATCCCCATTCCGCATCCATCCCGATCATTAGAGGGACTTTAGATTTCTGCTGAAATTCATTTACCAGCGTAATTTCTCTTGCTGCATCGTCCTGCATTAGAATCAGTCCTCCAATTTTGTCATTGGTGACGATATTTCTTACTTTTTCAATTTCACTTTCTCCTCTGTTGGTGTAAAGTGCCACAATGAAAAGCTGTCCAAGTTTTTCGTCCTGAGAAAGGTTCTTATAGGTTTTGTCAACCCATTGGCTTGCCTTTTTCAGATCGTCTTTTGAAATGTTTTTAGGCTGATATTGAGCTGATATTTTTGAGCTTGAGAATATGAAAATGAAAAGTGAACTGTAAATAAGTTTCTTCATAATTTTTGAATAAGAACAAAAATACAATTAAAAAAATCATGAAAACAATGTTTTTGTAATTTTTGGTATATGATTTGAATACGGATTATAAATAATAAACAACTAAACTTTTATAAAATGAAAAAAATTCTTCCAATCTTAATAATGGCTTTTGTAAGCTTATTTATATTCAGCTGCGATAATAGTAATGATACTGTTACTCAGGATAATGATACGTATTCTAAGATGCGTGATGTTACCGGCAGTTTTACTTCCGCAAACAGTTATGCCTTCACACAGGGTATCAATATACAAAGCACAGATGTAGTTTTAGTTTACAGAAATTTAGGTGCTGCATGGCAGTTAATTCCTAAAATGGAATATATTCCTAATTCAACGGGAATGCCTACCAACAGAGAGTTTCAGTACAATTTTGTTTTTGACAGTCAAAATGTACAAATCAGAATTGATGATGAGAACTTCAATCTTGCAACAGGTTTAACCACTGCGGAAGCCAATCAGTATTTAAACAATCAGAAATTCAGAATTGTTTTAGTTCCTGCAAGCGGTTCAAAAAATTCAGGTGTTAATTATGAAGACTATAACAGTGTAGTTAAATATTATAATCTTGATGACTCTAAAGTAATCAACACCGTGGTTACAAAATAAGAATATATCTTTTCAGTTTTTTATAATTACAAAAAAGCTCCGGAAGAAATTCCGGAGCTTTGCTTTTTTTATATAATTATTTTACTTGTCATTATCATCAAGAAGATGACCGAAATAATCTTTTTTTGTCTGCAAATATCCTTTACTGATCTCGTTTGCAGGAATCTGCAAAGGGACCCTTGAGTTGAGATGGATATTACTTTCTGTTACATATTTTACCTTTTCAGGATTATTGGTAAGCAGATTGATATCTTTTACCCCCAATAAATTCAGGATTTCAATAGCCACACCAAAGTTTCTGTCGTCTGCAGGAAGCCCGAGTTTTAAATTCGCTTCTACGGTATCAAAACCTTTTTCCTGTAAAGAGTATGCTTTTAATTTATTGATGATCCCGATATTTCTACCTTCCTGTCGAAGATAAATAATAATTCCTCCATTTTCATGGATGTATTTCATGGCAGCATCTAATTGCTGGCCGCATTCACATTTTTTGGAATGGAAAACTTCTCCGGTAATGCATTCTGAGTGAAAACGAACGTTTACAGGTTTGGAAAAATCCGTATTTTCCGCAACAATTGCCATATGAGGCATCCAGTCGTTTTCGTTTTCAGAGAGCGCGATCATTCGGAACGTTCCGTATTCCGTTGGAACATTGGATTCCGCCTGAATTTTAATCATTAATTCCCAATTAGTTTTTTAATTTCTTTTTACAGAATCTTCTATTGCAGAAATGTTGGTTTTTAATCTTACCAAATATCTGTTGAGAACTTCGTTATCGTCCTCTTTAAGATTTTGTCTGAGCTTCTGAATTTTTTTATAGGATTTTTCAAAGTCTTTTATCGCTCTGTTCTTTCCCTGAAGATTTCCGGCGTCTATTGCATACAGATAATTCTGAAGACTGTATTTCAACGTAGTAATTTCTGTATTTAAAGCGGTAATCTTAAACTGTGGAAAAGTAGCAATAAGATTGGATATTTCGGAAGCATTTACATTATCACGAACATTAATTTCGATGCTGTTTTTGTCTCCTTTATCGGAATCTGAACCTTTTGTTTCGCTATAAAAACTGTTAGACAACGGAGAAAAATTCTGTTTTTCCGTTGCACAGGAAGACGTTATAATTAGTAATACTCCAAAAAAAATTAGTCGTTTCATTTTTGCTGCCCCTTTTGATAAAGGATTGGGTTAAGACTTTCATCATTGTACATTTTCATTTGTTTGTACACTTTCATCTTAACATTTCCGTTCTCGATATCAGCAAGCAACTGATTGATGGAAGTAGAAAGATCTTCATGCTGCGTAAGAAGAACATCCAGTTTAGCCCTGCAGGCAGCTCTGTGTTCTTCAGAAGCCGATTCTCTGTGTGCTTCCTGCGACATATGATAAACCTTTAATGCCAGAATTGATAATCTGTCTACCGCCCAGGCGATTGTTTCAGTATTAATTTTTGCATCAGGTTTAGGAGTAATATTTTCAAACTTTTTAAGAAACCAGCTGTCTATAAATTCTACCAGATCAGTTCTTTTCTGATTGGAAGCGTCAATAGTTCTTTTTAATTGAAGAGCTTCAGCGGGATCTATATTTTCATCTCTAATTATATCTTCCAAATGCCATTGAACGGTGTCAATCCAGTTTTTAGCATACAAAATCCGTTCCAAAGTATCCTTTTCGAACGGGTTGTTAATTAGAGTGTTAACGTCATCAGACACGTGATAGTCTTCAATAGCCTGATTGAAGACTTTCCATGCAGTCTCAGTAAAATTCATTGAATGTAAAGAATTTTTAGTTGCTCGAAGAGTTGTTGTTTGTTGTTTTGTTTTCAGAACCGGGTTTGTCCTCTTCTTTTACAGCATCTTTAAATTCTTTGATACCAGAACCTACACCTCTCATCAATTCAGGGATTTTTTTACCTCCGAAAAGAAGAAGCAGGATGATCGCTACGATCAAAATATGTTGCCAAGATAATGACAGTATTGTTAATGTATTCATTTCTAAAATTTTTACAAAGTTAGTCTTTTTTTAATAAGAAACCCAACCTAATGGATCCACCGGAGTACTTCCGTTCCATACCTGAAAATCAAGGGTATAGGTTCCGTCAAAATCCTGTCCTACAACGCCCACCGGTGTTCCTGCGGAAACCTGTTGTCCTTTGGAAACACTTACAGCGGAAAGGTTGGAATAGATGGTAAAATAATTTCCGTGTCTTAACATTACGGTTTTTGTTCCGTCGCTGTTTGCCAATACCGAAGATACGGTTCCCGGAAATACAGATTTTGCTCTGGTTCCGGATGGAACGGAAATTTTAATTCCGTTATTTTCTTCATCAATATTTTTAAATACCGGATGCGGATGTCTTCCGAAACGGTGGGTAATCTGTCCGACTCTGTCAGCAGGATATCCCAATCGTCCTTTACTGTCTGCGAAATTGCTTCCTGCTACAGTTGTAACGCCATAGCTTGTCATAGCCTTGCTTTCCGCAGCTTTTTTATCATCTTCTTTTTTCTTTGCCAAAGCGGCTTCCGCAGCTCTTGCGGCTGTCAATTTGTCGGATGCTTCTTTCGCCTTCGCTGCGGCCTCGTCAGATGCTTTTTTTGCAGCTATTTTTCTGGCTTCATCTCTTGCTGTAGCTTCAGAACGGGCTGCTTCTTCATTACGTTTTCTCTCTTCTTCCGCTCTTTTTTCGGCTAATTCCCTTGTTTTTCTTGCTTCAACTTCTGCTGCTAATCTTTCTTTCTCCAGCGCTTCTGCTCTTGCTTTTGCTTCTGCTTCAATTCTTGCTTTTTCTCTTTCCGCAGCTATTTTTGCCAAACGGATTTTCTCAGCTTCAGCTTTTTTTCTTGCCTCCTCCTCAGCTTTGGCAATTCGGATTTCTTCGGCGATAATGCTTCTGATCTGTCCTTCCAGAGCTTTCGACTGAGTCTGCTTTTGTCTTAGTTCAGCAGTAAGTTTGGATTCATTTTTCTTGAATTCTGCAACAAGTTGCTCTTTTTGAGCTCTTTCTGCATTTATCGTTGTTAAATCTTTTTGCTGACTAACCAATAAATTGGCTTTTTCTTTTACAGAGTTTTGTCTTCTGGCAATCGTCTGCTTTATTTTTTCTGCGGCATTGGTAATTTCAGCCGCTTTTTTATCCTGATAATCAGAGTATTGTTTTAAATACTGTACTCTTCGGATTGCTTCTCCCAGATTTTTAGCTGAAAGGATGAACGTAACCTTGTTCTGCACTCCTTTATTTTTGTAGGCATTTACCAAAACTTTAGCATAGTTGTCTCTTAAGACTTTTAGCTCTTTATTCTGGCGGTTAATTTCCAACTGACGAAGATAGATATCGTCTTCAATAAATCTTTTTTCCTTTTGGGTATTGGTATAAACTTTTTCTCTTAAAGCCAGTTTTTTGTTCACATTATCAAGGTAAGCGACAGAAAGTTTAGATTCTGTTCTTGTCTTTGCCAGATCTGTATTTATTTGTGCAATTTGTTTTTTAAGTTCGGCATTTTGCTTCTGCAACTGCTCTTTTTTCAGATTCTGCCCATGGTGGAATCCGAACAGTAACATACCTATTAAAAAGCTAAATTTTTTAATCATTGAATCTCGATTTTCTTATAACTAGATGGTACAGAATAAGGTGTTTCCATCCTCGAAAAGTCAAATTTCGTATTTTCTATTAAAATCTGGCTGTTTTTACTTCCTTTTATAATTATTTTAACATTTTTTGGCAACTTTACATTATTCGGCTGAAGCTCCCAATCACTATATACGATCTGCATGGCATCATTGGATTTAGCATCCCTTAAATTTACCGTGGTAAGATCAAAATCGTCCGAATATTGCATCATAATTTTATACTCCCTTTCAATATTTTCTGTAGAAATTTTGAGGTTGGAAATGGATTCTACCAAGTAGCCGTCGTTGTTTTTTACAATTTTAGCATTTCTGTCGCTTAAAGTGAAAAACGTTCTCCCTTCTAAAAGTTTTTCAAGATTTTTATAATCAATAAAGTTAACATTAAGAAGATTATTTAAATACTCAAAATCCGAATCAATGTAATTTTTGTTGTATTTGTCCATCGCCTTGATTCCTTCCGGAGTAATTAAAGCTCTTGCCGCATTGAAAAACAGGAAGTCTATTCTGGACCAGATTTTTTTATCGGTTTCAATATAAATAATGGCATCCAGCGGACTTACTTTAATATTGTCTGCAGTTATTTTACTGGTTATTTTAAGATAATCGAACTGCGGGTGAAGATAGATTTTCTGGTAGAAATCCATCCTGTCTCCAACATGATTTTCCTTCTTATCCGGATCCTGTACATCATTTACAGCAAGACTGTCAATATTCTGATTTTGCTGCATGGCTGTTTTTCTGGATTTACAGTTGAAAAGAAATAATGTTAAAATAAGTAATGGAAGCCACTTTTTCATGCCGGAAAATTTGATAAATTGTTGCAATATTAACGCCAAACCACACAAAACATTTTGTGTGGCTTGAAGATAATTTATTTATGGTAATATTTTATATTTTCAAAAAATTATTTAGATAAAAAATCCAGAACCGAATAGTCTCCTAAAGAAATTTCCCTTGCAACACCGAAATACTGTGCAGAATTACCAATCATGGAATTGGAAAGATTTCCGTGGTTGATTCTTGTATTTTCCTGAATCAGAGAATTTTCTATATTTGAATTAACGATGATGGTGTTGTTTCCCAAAGAAACTCCGGGACCCACTTTTGAGTTTGAAATTTTTACATTTTCCCCGATAAAGCAAGGCTGAATAATTAAAGAGTTTTCGATTTGAGCAGAAGCCGGAAAATGAGACATTGCATCTCTTTCATATTCCAGAATTTTACTGTTGGTTTCTACGGTTGCATTTTTGTTTCCGCAATCCATCCAGTCGTTTACTTTTCCAAGCGTGAATTTTGCACCTTTTGTTCTCAGGTTTTCCAATGCTGTGGTTAGCTGATATTCACCTCCGTTTTTAATATCATTGTCCATGATATAATTGATTTCATCCATCAGTTTTTCGGCACTGTTGAAATAATAAATACCGATAATGGCAAGATCCGAAACGAAAGTCTGAGGTTTTTCCACAAAATCTGTAATGAAGCCGTAGTTATCTAATTTCACTACTCCAAAAGCAGAAGGATCTTCTACACTTTTTACCCAGATTACTCCATCTGAATTTTTATCTAAAACAAAATCTGCTCGGAATAATGTATCTGCGAAAGCAATTACCACATCTCCCGTCATCGACTGTTCTGCACATTTAATGGCATGAGCCGTTCCAAGCGGATCATTCTGATAGTAAATACTTCCTTTTGCTCCCAGTTTTTCGGCAATCTGAATAAGAGATTTTTCAATCTCCGGACCAAAATCTCCGATGATAAAAGCTACTTCTTCAATGGTTTCTCCCGCAACTTTAGCAATATCTTCCACCAATCTCTGTACGATCGGTTTTCCTGCGATCGGAATAAGAGGTTTTGGTACAGTCAGTGTATGTGGACGTAATCTGGAACCGCGTCCAGCCATAGGAACAATGATTTTCATAAATGATATAAATATGTTTTTTTTTGTTATTTCTAATTTTTTATAAAGATAGCAATAAAACCGTTGAGTGTGGTATTGTTGCCAATAGTTTCAATGTTTTTGTATGATGTTATGCAGAAACCGTTATAAGCAAATCCGGAGCCCGTTTATCTTTTGATTTTTGATAATAGCATTTCTTTTTCGGAATAGATTAAAATGCCGGTAAAAATGATAAATAAGGCATTACTCATTAAAATATTATAATTGAAATATTTAACGATAATAAAGCTGAAAAAGCCTAATAATATAAGGAAGAATGACATTTTTTTCATTCTGTAAGGGATAGGATAAAATTTTTGACCGAGTAAATAAGATATAATCATCATCATAACATAGGCTCCGAAAGTTGCCCATGCAGAACCAAGCATACTGTGATAATATTTAAGTGCCAAAAGATTCAGGGTTATATTTATTCCGGCTCCCAGCCATGAAATAATGGTTCCTACACTGGTTTTATCCGTTACTTTATACCAGGTTGAAAAATTATAGTAAATTCCGAAACAAAGATTTGCAACCACAATAATAGGAATAATATTTATCGCAATCCAGTAAGATTTATTAGGGATAAATACGCTTTTCAGCCAGGAAATATTGGCGATGATTCCTAAAGCAACCACACAGGCAAAAAATGCAAAATATTCGGCTACTTTAGCATAGGTTTTTTTAGCGTCTCCTTTATCCATTTGTTTAAAAAAGAAAGGCTCGATTCCCATTCTGTAAGCGGTTACAAATAATGTCATTAATACAGCTAATTTGTAGCATCCTCCATAAGCTCCTGCTTCTTCATCGGAAATAAGACCTCTTTGAACAGATTTATCAAAATTTTCATTGACCATAAAAGCAAGACCAGCCAGCATCAACGGAAATGAATATTTAATCATTCTGCTAAATAAAGAAGTCACAAACTGAAATCTTACCTTTAATATAATAGGAAAAAGCAATAAAAATCCTAAGGCACTTCCTGCTAAATTACTGAAAAAGGGAAAGTCTACATTTTGATCCAATCCAAAGCTTTTAGATACACTTTCTGGGATCCAGAAGAATAATGCCGCTGTGAAAATTGCCTGAAATACAGATTGTACAATTCTTACCGCAGAGTATTTTATCGGTTTATTATGGAAACGCAGCCATGCAAAAGGAATCACCAAAAGATTATCAAAAAAAGCAATCAGCGCAAACCACCGTATGTATTCCGGATTGTTGTGATAACCTGCATAATCTGCAATCGGCTGATTGAATAAATAACATAAAGCTAAAAAAAGGCTGGAAGTTGAAAATAAAAACCAGAATGAGGTGTTAAATGTTTTTTTCTCATTGTCTTCTTCGGCAGAAAAGCGGAAATAGGCAGTTTCAAAACCAAAAGAAAGGATAATATTTACAAAAGAAATCCATGCATAAAGCTGGGTGAAAATTGCAAAACCTTCGTTGGGAATTTTGTAGATTAAAAGTGGATTTAGGATGAATAGAATAATTCTTGGCGCTATTGCTCCAATTCCATAGATAATTGTTTGTCCTAATAATTTCTTATACAAAGTGTGAAATTTTTATGCAAATGTAAATATTTAGAAATTGATTTTTTATCAGCCGCATTAAAATTCATTCATAAACCTTAATTTTGAAGAACTTTGTCAAAGTTTAAAACTTTGACAAAGTTGGAAGCATGGCTCCATCTCTAATTTGTAAAAAAAGTAAAAATGAAAACCTTAATCAAAAATGTAAAAATCGTTAACGAGGGGAAGATCGTTGAAGGTGATGTTTTAATGGATAACGATTTAATTTCTAAAATAGATTCACAAATTTCCGAAGAAGCAGACCAGATTATTGATGGGGAAGGAAAATATCTTTTACCGGGAGTCATTGATGATCAGGTGCATTTTCGTGAACCGGGATTAACGCATAAAGGCGATATTGAAACAGAATCCAGAGCAGCCATTGCAGGAGGAACAACCAGTTTTATCGAACAGCCCAATACTGTTCCGAATGCGGTAACACAGGAGTTGTTGGCTGATAAATATGAAATTGCCTCTCAGAAATCTTACGCCAATTACGGTTTCATGATGGGCGGAACCAATGATAATCTGGAAGAAGTTTTAAAAACCAATCCAAGAAATGTTCCCGGAATTAAATTGTTTTTAGGTTCCTCCACCGGAAATATGCTGGTTGATAATCCTGAAACGCTGGAAAAAATCTTCAGCAATACAAAAATGCTGATTGCCGTTCATTGTGAAGACGAAGCAACCATCAAAGCAAATACTCAAAAATATCTGGATGAGTACGGAGAAGATATTCCTGTGAAGTTCCATCATCTGATCAGAAGTGAAGAAGCTTGTTATAAATCCTCTTCGAAAGCCATCGAGTTAGCAAAAAAAACAGGGGCAAGACTTCATGTTTTCCACTTATCGACTGCGAAGGAAGCAGAACTTTTCAGAAATGATATTCCTTTAAAATATAAAAAAATCACAGCGGAAGTTTGTGTTCATCACCTGACTTTCACCAACGAAGATTACGAAACAAAAGGCGGATTGATCAAATGGAATCCTGCCGTAAAAACCCAAAAAGACAAAGACGGACTTTGGGAAGCATTACTGGATGACAGAATTGATGTGATTGCAACGGATCATGCGCCTCACACTTGGGAAGAAAAACAGAATGTGTATACAAAATGTCCTTCCGGAGCACCTTTGGTACAGCATTCTTTGGTCGTAATGTTAGAAAATTACAAAAACGGAAAAATTTCTTTAGAGAGAATTGTTGAGAAAATGGCTCATAACCCTGCCATTTTATTCAGAATTGAAAAAAGAGGTTTCATAAGAGAAGGGTATAAAGCAGATCTTGTTTTGGTTGATTTAAACGAAAAC
The DNA here is from genome assembly GCF_037149975.1 of Chryseobacterium sp. VD8. Lineage (NCBI taxonomy): Bacteria > Pseudomonadati > Bacteroidota > Flavobacteriia > Flavobacteriales > Weeksellaceae > Chryseobacterium > Chryseobacterium sp. VD8. The sequence continues at coordinate 10,886 of NZ_JBBCQL010000018.1, forward strand.
TGGACGGTGGAAAAAGACAATATTCTTTACAAATGCGGCTGGAGCCCGTTGGAAGGGATGAATTTCCATTCTAAAGTCACCCACACTTTTGTCAATGGAAATCTGGTTTACGAAAACGGAAAGATCAATGAACAGAAATTCGGGGAGCGTTTGCTTTTTGAAGTTGAGTGATAAATATAAAATATAACGATATCAATAGAGCGGACTTTAGTCCGCTTTTTCCATTTTAAAACGGAAAATGGCTTTAGCCGAAACTTGGCAACAAAAAAATCCTTGTTAAAGTTTAAAACATCAACAAGGATCAATTTACTAACAGTCGTTAAAAATTAGTCAATACGAATATCCTCAATTGCTTTTTCCAAAGAAGTTTCCATAATTCCGGGAATAGATAAGCCTTCAGCACGCACTACACTCACGTCCGAAACTCCGTAAAAACTAAAAATATTCTTTACATAAGGAACATTAGAGTCAAAAATCTGATATGGACCTTCGGAATAAATATTTCCGGATGTAAAAGCAATGTACAGTTTTTTGTTTTGCAGTAAACCCTGAGGTCCATTTTCACTGTATTTAAAAGTATATCCTGCCCGCGAAGTGAAATCAAAATAAGCTCTTAAAGTTGCCGGAACAGAAAGATTATACATAGGGGAATCAACAACAATGATGTCTGCTTCCTGTAACTCCGCAATCAGTCCTTCTGAATATCTGCTCATTTCAGATTGCTCTTCAGAATAGTTTTCTGCCGGAGAAAAAAATGTATTAATGTGTTTTTCTTCCAGAAACGGAACATGGTCTTTAGCAAGATCACGTTCTTTTATAACAGCATCTGTGTATTTTGCCTTAATTTTCTCTACAACGGCATTTCCCAGTTTTCTGCTTGCCGACAGTTCAGCTCTCGGACTTGAGATGATATGAAGTATATTTTTCATTATTAAAATGTTAAAATTTCTTTAGCAAAATTATGTACATTTGCTTATCAAAAGTTAGCAGTATACAAAAGGTTAGCGGTAACTTTTGGGTTAGTTACCATCTGTTTTATGGAAAATACACTCGAATTTGAAGGTCCTGCTACAGCGCAGGCCTGTTCAGAAAATCTTTCCGCCGTTGAAGATGCAATCTATGTAATCGGTGGAAAATGGAAACTGAAAATCATTATTGTCTTGCAGGATAAAGGGAATATAAGATTCAACGATCTTCAGAGAAATATCCCCGGAATTTCGGCAAGGGTTCTTTCAAACGAATTAAAAGATCTCGAACTGAATGGTTTCGTAAAAAGAGTAGTGCATGCAGAGCAGACTCCGGTTATCGTAGAATATATCTCAACAGATTACAGCAGAACCCTGAAACCCGTTATTATTGCGCTTTCGCAGTGGGGAAAGACGCATAAACGAAAGATTAAAGAAGATTTTTAAATTTTAAATAAAATGTTTGTTTTAAATTAAAATTTGCACCTTTGTGATTAACCAGAAACAAAAATCATTTCTCTGAAAAGCGAAAACCAATCCCATGAAGATTCTCAATGGAAATATTTTCTTCACCGGAAAAAACTTTTCGCAGTCTTGAAATAAAAACATCAAGGCTTCTTCCCATAAAATAATCATCATCGCCCCAGACTGCTTTCAGGATATCCTGTCGTTTGAGAACAATATTTTTATTACGGATAAAAAATAGCAACAGTTCAGATTCTCTCTGAGTAAGTGTTACTTTGCTGTCAGAATTTTGTAAAGTGTAATTGTTCGGATCAAAATCATATTTTCCGACTCTGTATTTTGTTGGTGCAGATTCTTTTTTCTTAGATCTTCTCAGGAAGACTTCAATTTTAAGAATGAGCTCTTCAATGCTGAAAGGTTTTACCAGATAATCATCCGCTCCGATTTTCAGTCCTTTAATGCGGTCTTCTTTCAATGCTTTGGCAGAAATAAAAATAATGGGAATTTCAGCATCTTTTTCCCTGATATGCTGTGCAACCTCAAAACCGTTCATTTCCGGCATCATGATATCTAAAAGACAGATGTCGAAACATTCTCTGTTAAAAGCATCCAAAGCCGATTTTCCGTCAGAATAGCAGGAAATATCGTAATGATTTTCCAGACTGTCCTGAATGAGGAAAGCGATGGTTTTGTCGTCTTCGGCGTAGAGAATTTTAGATTTTTCCATGATTACACATATTCTTTACAATGGCAGAAACAGGGTGGTGGTAATTCCTTTATCATTGTTGTTTTCAACAGAAATCTTCCAGTTATGCTGCTGAACCACTTTTTTTACGTAAAAAAGTCCCAGTCCGAAACCATTTACCTCATCGCTTTTTGAAGTGTTTACCCTGTAAAATTTATCAAAAATATGAGGCAGGTTTTTCGCAGGAATCCCGATTCCGTTGTCTTTAAACTTTAAATATAAACCTTTTGCGTCATTTAAGGAAGAAATAATGATTTTAGGCTGGGTTTCGCAGTATTTTATAGAATTGTCCAGAATATTGTAAATGATATTGCTGAAATGAAATTCATCGGCTATAACGGAAATGTTTTCATCAATAGATAATTCAATTGAAATATTTTCATTTTTCTGCTTTACAGTTTCTGCAATGTCCTGAATAAAAGGTTTTAAAATAATTCTCTGCGGTTTCAGAGACAATCCTGAAGCATCATTTTTGGCAATATTCAGAATTTTTTCAATATGATTATTCAGTTTATGGCTCTGATCCGTAATGATGGATGTGTAGGTTTGTAATTTGGGATTTTCTTTGATCTGTTCCTGCTTGGTTAAAGCTTCTGAAGCCAGCAAAATTGATGAAAGAGGAGTTTTGAATTCATGCGTCATATTATTGATGAAATCTCTCTGCAGTTCCGAGAATTTTTTCTGCTGAATAATCGTATAAATGGAATATACATACACCAGAAGAATGATGATCAGGGCAAAAGTAAGAACATACCAGAAGCGTAAAGAGCTGATAAGATAGGTGGTTTTATCCGGAAAACGGATGGAGAAATAATACACCAGATTTTTATGCTTCGGAAATTTAATCACTTTTTCATTCGGGCTTTCCTGATGTTGGGATACGAATTTTCCGTAAATCATCTGGTCGCTGTGGCAGTTGTATAACGCATAAACATAATCTGTATTAATTTGAAAACGTGTGAATTCAGTTTTCAGGTAATGTTCAAGCAGTTCAGGATGGAATTCATTATTGATATTTACCACATAATAATCATTGGAAATGTTCTGAACGGGGCTTTCGGTAAAGGAAGTTTTTCCGCCGGAAAGCTTTTCAACCACTTCCAGTAAAGCAATGTTTACAGTCTGATTGAATTTTTTGTCTTCAAGGTTATAAGCCTGTCGTGTCCATAAAAGCTGTGCTATCAGAATTCCGATAATAGCAACAAAACCAAGCGTTATAATAATATTGAGTTTCTTTATTTCCATTTACAGGAACAATAATATCCAAAAATATCTATTAATTTCTGATCGTTAACAACTTATTAACAAATGTTTGAGACCGCTTAACAGGATTAATACAAATATTCATCTTACATTTGTGAAAACAAAAATAAATCGGTTCTTTTTAATTATTAAAATTTATACTCATGAAAAATTTAAAAATTTCAGCATTATTAGCTGTTTTGGCATTTTCACCGTTTTTTGCAAATACACTTCCAACTGACAATAATCCGGTTGTAAGAATTCTTGCAGATGTTACATGGAAATCAGAATCTATTGATGTTGGAAATATTCCTCAGGGAAAACCAAAAACCATCAGATTCGAATTTACAAATACTTCAAAGAAGCCTATCATTATCGAAAATGTAGCGCCTTCTTGCGGATGTACAACTGCGGATTATACAAAAACGCCTATTCTTCCGGGTAAAAAAGGATTTGTAGAAGCTAGCTACAACGCTGCAGCAGCGGGTCCGTTCATGAAAACAGTGAATGTTACCACAAGCGACAGCAAAACTCCAAAGACTCTTTCTTTTAAAGGTACAGTTGTTGCTTCTTAATCTGAATAAATTTAATCTTGTTCAATATAAAAACAGCCTGACAATTTTTGTCAGGCTGTTTTTGATTTAAATTGAATTATTTTGAAACTTTTATTTTAGAAATTCTATAAAAATTTTAACGGTGCGAAACAATAATTTTTCTGCTGATCTCTTCAGAATCTGTATTAATTTTCAACATATAATTTCCTTCAGGAATTCCCGAAACATTAATTTCAATACGGTTGGACATTGGTTTTTCCGAAGAGCTGTGAATTACCCTTCCGCTCATATCCATTAACTGATATCTTATATTTCCCGATGTTCTGTTTTCAAATTCCACATAAACAAACTGGCTTGCCGGAACCGGATAAATCTTAATTCCTTTATCTGAAACCACATTCGATGTTCCCAAAGTTGAACATACTGCATTGGCTTTTTGAGAATTTTTAATCACATCCACTTTTTGATTTCCCGTAACGTAATAATCAAGTTCCGAAGTAATCATCAGACTTGTGCTTGCTCCAAGCCAGTCCTGAAGAAGAGAGGCAAAAATCTGCCGGTAATCATATCTTCTTTCACTCTGATTATAGTAAAAACTTGTCTGATTCGTAAATACGGGATGATCTCCCAAAATTCCCGCGGCGGCGGCATTTCCAATGACGAAAAACGGAGCAAGATCTCCATGATCGGTTCCGATACTTCCGTTTTCACGAACCTGTCTCCCGAATTCACTGAAGGTAACCGTCATAATTTTATCTGCAATTCCCAGTTGCTGAATATCATCCTGAAATGCAGCAACAGAATTGGAAATGTCAGCCAAGAGATTCGCGTGGTTTCCCAAATGTGTACTTCCGGTCTGTACCTGGCTTACGTGGGTATCGAATCCGCTTAAATTAACCTGAAAAATTTTTGTCTTGCTTCCTCCTTTAATCATTCTTGCCACCGTTTTCAGTTGTTTTCCCAGCGATGAATTAGGATAAGTGGTTGTGGAATTATTTCCGGCATTAAAGACCTGCATCACTCTGTCATAATAAGCGTCCATACTTGTAGCAATTCCTTTTATATAATCCAAAAGGTCATTATATTCAGAATTTATTAAATTGAGATTACTGAATACACTCGACTGAAATCCCGTCATATTATATTCAATATTCTTTTCCGTTGTATGTTCATAAAACAGACATGGGTTGAGGTTTCCCATTTGTATGGCGAGCGGATCAGGATTCAGGGTCGTAGGATTTCCGGCAAGTCCCGGATACAATGCGCCGAGATATCTTCCGAAAATACCGTCGAGCAGATCATTACTTGCTGTACCGTCTTTTCCCGCGAACATAAGATTTTCTGACCGGAAATGCGAATAATTCGGGTTCGGATAGCCAACTCCGTTCATTAAAAGCAATTTGCCTGAATCATATAAACTTTTGAAACCCGTCATGGAAGGATTAAGTCCTACAAGTTTGCCGGAAGATACCGTACTGTCTAACGGAATATAGCTTCCGGTTCCTGAACTAGCAATTTTTATGTTGGGACGCAGAGCGGCATACGTACTGTACTGGCTGATCGGGATTACTGTATTAAGACCGTCATTCGCTCCTGCAAGTCTTAAAATAACCAGAGAACGGTCATTAACCGTATCACAGTTAAGCTGAAAATCCAAAAACTGATTCATAAACCTCGAAGGCATTCCGTTGAGATAAAATGGCGCTCCCACACCTGCAAGAGATATTAATTTTAAAAAATCTTTTCTGTTCATGGTCTTAAATTGTTTGGAATTCAGGAGATTTAATGATGGCTTTTACCAGCCTGTCTATCGGGATTTTTACATTATTGGAATTTCCTGTATTAATGTAATTATTCCATTCGTTCTGCCAGTTTATAGGACTTAGATTGCTTAGGAAAACACTTTTAAAATAATCGTAGCGCGTGCCGTCCGGAACTTCCACAAACATCATCTGAAGAAATTCTGTTATCAGCGTATTTGCATTTCCCGGGTTTGAAAAATAGCCGCTGTCTTTTACGAAGGATGCATTATTCAGTTTAAATGTGAAGCCGTTGTAAGTAAGACCGTTGATGAAATAATCTATTGTATTGTTGTAACGAATTCTCAGGGATGAAGTGGTAATCCAGTTTTTATCATAATTCGGGCTGCTGTAATATCCTGCATATCCGTTTACCGATTGCGGATTGAAGACAGGCATTCCCATATTGGAAGAAAAATTACCAACTACGCTCATGAGACTGTGTATTGCAGAAGCATTTACTTCATACATTGGAACCTGAAGGCTGAGAAGCGAAAACATATGAAGATACAGCTCTACAGGATTTCTTACCATGTTTCCAATGGTTTGATCTCCCGTGATGCTGTCTTCTTCGTCATAAAAATGTTTACTTTTCAGAAGAGTGGTAAGCGCAGGGATAATGTTGTAATTGTCTGCTTTAAGAGATGCTGCCAAAGGAACAATGATGCCGTTTTCTATTTCAGGAGTAATTAATCTTCCCACAAAATAGCGATACATTCTTCTGCAGTATGCTTTTGCCGTTTCATCCTGATTAAAAATCATGTTGATGAAATTCTGAAGCTCCGTTTTAATCGTTGCTTCTGTGTTTCCTCCCGAAATTGCCTGATTTCCGAAAGCTGACGAAAAAGTTTTGGTTCCTGTATCGTGCGTGTTAACTTTTACCTGACCTGTCGGAATATTCGTTACCGGATCCAGAGACGTAAGTCTCGCCGTTTTATCCAGATGAACCGATGAAGTCAGGGAGAATCCTGTTAAAACTCTTGCTGCCTGTTGTACATCTGTTTCCGTGTAATTGGTATAATTTCCCGTAGCAATCTGCGGTCCTTTTAAAATCGTAAACAATTCCAGAAACTCTCTTGCGTAATTTTGATTGGGACTTGTACTCAGATTCACATTGTTGTTCAGGAAAATAAGCATTCTCGGATTCTGCGTTATTCTGAATGCCAGTTCTTTAAGACTTCCATTCGCATGAAACCTGAGAAGTTCCTTATAATCGTAATTCGTCCAGAAAGAAGCATTATCATCCGTTACAAAAAGAACATGAAGAAAATAAGCAATTTTGTGTTGTGCAGAAGAATCCTTCAAAGCACTGTAAAGCCACCAATAAAGATCATTCCTCACGCTGTTTGCCGTACTTTGTGTATCGGTAATCGTAGGATTTGCAGCAGTGGGAACAATCGTTTCACCCACGTTATTAAGCGGAGAAGGCGGAACAGGATTGCTGAACGTAAATAACTCTGCAAGCGCCTGCTGTGGAGTTTTGGCCGCAAAATCCAGAATCTTTGCTTTCGTAATATTGTAAGTGGTGCGTCTGAGAAGATGATAAGCATTCGAAAATCCCAGCACAGTAGTTTTAGGAGTAAGACTTGGCATAATTATGCTTTATTTTGAACAAATGTACAATTTTAATGAATTAAATATAATGTTTTAATGAAATTATAGAGATTAAATTTAGTAAACATTGAAAATATTTTGTTATTGATTTTGTGGTAGGCTGAATCTGCTTTTTTCTGCATTCTATATCCTGCATAGCTTTTTACGCTGCGGAAATAAATATTTATATTAAATTTACTCATCTATTAAATAACTAAATTATGAGTCTTTATACACAGCCGATGCTTCGTGAAGGAGCTTTAAAAGATAAAGTAGCCATTGTAACAGGAGGAGGGAGCGGTCTCGGAAAAGCAATGACCAGATATTTTCTTGAGTTAGGCGCAAAAGTAGTCATCACGTCCAGAAACCTTGAAAAACTACAGGGAACTGCAAAAGAACTGGAAGAAGAAACAGGCGGAAAAGTTCTTTGCGTTGCATGTGACGTAAGAAACTGGGATGAGGTAGAAGCCATGAAAGAAGCTGCGTTAAAAGAATTCGGAAAAATTGATATCCTTCTTAATAATGCTGCCGGAAACTTCATTTCTCCTACAGAAAGACTCACCCATTCTGCTTTTGACTCTATTCTGGATATTGTATTAAAAGGAACAAAAAACTGTACCCTTTCCGTTGGAAAACACTGGATCGATTCCAAAACTTCGGGAACAGTGTTAAATATCGTAACAACTTATGCATGGACAGGTTCTGCTTATGTCGTTCCTTCGGCTTGTGCAAAAGCGGGTGTTTTGGCAATGACGAGATCTTTGGCGGTGGAATGGGCAAAATACGGAATCCGTTTCAATGCCATTGCTCCGGGACCATTTCCTACAAAAGGAGCATGGGACAGATTGCTTCCGGGAAATCTGCAGGAAAAATTTGACATGAGAAAGAAAGTTCCTTTAAGAAGGGTAGGAGAACATCAGGAACTGGCAAATCTTGCCGCTTACTTAGTTTCAGATTATTCAGCTTATATGAATGGCGAAGTGGTAACCATCGATGGCGGAGAATGGTTGCAGGGAGCAGGTGAATTTAACATGTTAGAAGATATTCCGCAGGAAATGTGGGATGCGCTGGAAGCTATGATTAAAGCTAAAAAATCAAATTGATTTTAATGTAACGCAAAGATTTTTTTTGAAAGCATATTATTTTTAGAAGGCAAAGGCAAATAAAATTTGCTTCACGAAGCTTGAAAAACAGAGCTTCAGTAAATCAACTCGCTGATTAATCTTTGCTCACTTATATATAAAGTATTAAAATAAGACTTTGCGTTAAAAATTCTACATAAAGTTTAAAATATTTAAAAATCAGATATAGTACAATCGAAGATTTTTAAAAACTTATGTGGTTTTTTTGCATAAATACAATCAACTCAAGATAACTAAATTGATAATATCTTTTGTTGTTTAAAATTTACAAACCCTTTAAACAAAGCAAAAAGTAGATTCTCGATGGGGAATCTACTTTTTTTTATTTGGGTGATTTTACGGTTGAAGTTTAGGTGAATTACTGAGATATCTCGTTACACACGACTATAAATTTGCAGTATCAATTTTTAATAACCTAAACAACAAAACATGGAAACATTAAAGTCGGTGTTGGAAGCAAACCACACCAAGAAAACAAAAAGTGAATTAATTGATTTATTAACAGGACTGGAAAAATCTTTAAGTCCCGCAGTTTACGAAAAAGTTTCAGGAATTGAAACATCAGAACTTTCTTCTCTTTCTAACAAAGAATTGGTAAGCATTATTGAAGACTTCAAGAAAAATTACGATGAGAAGTGGGAAAAATCTTTCGCAGCCGTTTCTTCAGAAATCATGAAAATGATGGCAGGAAGAATGGCGGCAGACGACCAGGTTTTCAAAACTTCAGGAGCCGAAAGTGCAGATTTTGCAGCAGAATTGGGAAGCATCGATTTTGCAACCATCATCGGAGGTCCGTTGGATGCGTGTGTAAAAGCACAGTCGAACGCATCAATCAGTACCGTCAATTTCATCAAAGAAGTAGGATTCGAGCAGGATGGAAGCGACAGCAAACTTCGTATGGCGGAATTCAAGTACAAAAAAATGGGACCAAACCCAGATTTTGATCCGGCAGAACCCGAAAGTTCCACCAATCCTAAAGAAACAATGAACGATGTTGAAATTTCAGTTCCTTTCATTGCATTATTAAATGTTCCGAGCTTCAGAATTGAAACCTGCGAAGTGGATTTCAATGTAAAATTAAATTCTACCTATACAAAAGATGTAAGCGATGAATTCGGGATCAGTGCGGGCGCTTCAGGAGGTTTCGGACCTGTGAAATTCAAAGTGGACGTTTCTTACAAAAGAACTTCAGCCACAGGAATTAAAGTGGAAAAAGAATATTCTCTGGGCGTAAAAGTAAGAGCAACCAACGACGAAATGCCTGCAGGATTGGAAAAAGTTTTAGGATTACTCGCACAATAAAAACCCTTTACGAGAAATGATTAAATTATCAGATTACCTGGATTATCTCAACAACGAGATAATTCAGGCTCGTAAAAAAGCAGACGAAAATGCGGTAATGATCGCAAAAGAATATGCTAAACACGAGTATTTAAAGTTTTTTAAAGTCCCGAGATATTCGCTTCCGAGTGTAAAGATGGATATTCCCATCAAAATCACGGATATTGATGCAGATTCGAAGTACAATTTCAAGTACAGCGAAGATCAGCTTGTGGAAGATGTTAACCAAAAAATCCGTCTTGCCAATAAAGAGAAAAATCTCAACATGACGGAGATCAGCAAAAAACAGCTTCAGACCAAAGAATTTACCCGTCTTTTTAAAGCGCTTGAAGCCGGAGATCAGAAATTTGGTAAAAAACCTTCTGTGGAATTGCTTAAAGTTGATCTCAGACAGAATGTGAAAAGTTTAAATTCCGGAATTTTCCGCGTACAGGAAGGAAACGGCGAAGCGGAAGTGAACGAAATGAAAGAAATTTTCACCAGTGCTTTGCTGAACAGATTTAGCCTCGTGAATTCTAAAATCAACAATATTTACATCGATCCCAATACCAACTCTGCGGAAGATAAAGACAAGCTTTTCGTCAATCTTCATGTGGAAATGGAAGACGAAGGAATCAGAATCGTCTCTTTTAAAGACAAAGACGGCAAAGAAGTCGAACAGATAATTTTTGAGTAATGCAGGAACTCGTTCATCATACGATACAGAAAATTCAGGAACTGCTGGAACATTTTAATAAAGTTCAGGAGCTTTATCTGTCGAAGTCTTTCGATTTTGATGCGCAGTTTGAGGAATTTCTCTATGAATTTTTAGATTACCTGAAAACCAAAGGAAATACTACGTACGAATCCGAAGTTTTAAAGGTTATGAACATGATTTCCACGGTAAAAAGAGGATTTAATCCTGTTCAGATGGAGAAAATAACTTCGGGAAAACGTGAGCTGACTTGGGGATTTTCATTCAGTGCAATGGAAAGTGTCCACAAATTTTTAATGGAAATGTACACCAAAGAGCATAAAAAACTGGATGAAGCAGAAGAAATTTTATCAGGATTAATTGTTTCTCTCTATCAAAACGGAATACTGAACGACGAAATCGTGAAAAGTCTCGCCAATGTACCAAAAATTGAAGACTTCTGGAATTCTTTAATCAAACAAAACACTCAGATTGCCGGAATCAATAAAAAACTGAGATTACAGATGATCTCGGAAGACATTTACCTACTTCTTGAAAAAGTTCTTTTAAAATTAAACTAATCTGTAATAATTTAAAATCTCTGTGTTTGTTAATTTAAGTGAAATCGAAGATTCGACGTAGTCAAACACCTTTGTGAGCCTTAAAAACAATTAATTGTAAAAAAAACTTAGTACCCTTTGTGTTAAAATTAAAAGGCGAATAATAGATTTAAAACAAAACCCATGGAAAAAGAAAGATACATTGTTGTTCTCGAAGATCAGCATAAAAATTCCCTCAAAAAAGTGGAAAACGAACTGGATGTAAACATTACTTCATCAGAATTTCTTTCTGCGGAAAACCGTTCCTACGATGTTATTGATGAAGATAACGGAGTTCTCTACAAAAATCTGGGTGTTCTTGTGGTTGAAAATATGGATGAAGCACAGTTGAAAAGCGCTGTGAAAAACGATTCTAACCCAATCGTTTATTTTGAAAAAGAAAGAGATTTTTTTTCGGCGGATGAACTGTCGATCATCAGTGAACTGAAAAAGCAGTCCGCGGAGATTGCAGACAAAATCACCGAGCTGGAAAAATACATTATAAATAAACCGTTACCACAGAAACCTTTAGTGGAAATGGAATGGGGACTCAAAGCTTTGGGTCTCGGCAATTCACTGTACACAGGAAAAGGTGTTGATATCTGTATTCTGGATACAGGTCTCGAACTTTCTCATCCCGATTTTTTCGGAAGAAATATAGAAGGGAAATCCTTTATTGCCGGAGAAGACTGGAACCGCGATCCCAACGGTCACGGAACCCACTGTGCAGGAGTTGCAACAGGAAATATAAGACTGGACAACGGAAAACGGTACGGAATCGCAAAAGATGCCAATTTAAAAATTGCAAAAGTGCTTTCCGATGCCGGAAAAGGAACCACAAGCAGTGTTATTGATGCCATAGATTGGGCAATTACAAAGAAATTCAGAATTCTGTCCCTTTCACTCGCTTCTCCCGTTCTGCTGAATGAAGCACCTTCTCCGCTTTTTGAAACCGTGGGTGCAAGAGCTTTGGAAAACAACTGCATCATTATTGCAGCCGCAGGAAACGACAGCAACAGACCGGCTGTTCCCAAACCTGTTTCCATGCCTGCAAACTCCATGTCGGTAATGGCAGTCGGAGCAATTGACGGACAGATGAAAGTGGCTAAATTTTCCAACGCAGGCTTAAATCCTTCAACCGGAGGAAATGTCAATATCTGCGCTCCCGGAGTTGATATCATCAGTTCTTATCCTAAAAATTCTAAGAATAAAAACAGCAATTATTACGCAATGAGTGGAACAAGCATGGCAACACCGCATGTTTCAGGGCTTATTGCTTTATATATGGAACAGTTTCCCGAAAAATCGGCAAAAGAAATCTGGGAACTTGTTGAAGCGAAGGCAAAACCTATCGAAGGCTTGAAATACAGAGACATCGGAAACGGACTTATACAGATATAATGATGAAAACTTATTTAGCCGTTCTCAAAAAAGATACAGATATCAGACAGCTTGAAAAAGAACTGAAAAAAAACAATGTAAGATTGTCTGCCCACTATAAAACCATCGGAGTTGTAAAACTCGAAAGCGAAAAGCCGGTTTCAGATAAAGATTTTGAGCAGTATTTTCTTTCTGTGGAAGAAGACAAAGAAATTTAACAAGATAAATGAAGACATCAGACTTTTCTGTCCGGAGAAGTCTTATTTTTGTTTACTTTGTTAAATTAAAAATAGTAATATGAACTTCAAAATTCCAACCCTTGTTTCTGCGCTTGCCGTGATGTTCTTTTCACAGTCTGCATTGGCTCAGGAAGCCCCGAAATACAGCTACGTAGAAGCTTTCAAACCATTTTTCTATACACAGACAGGTACGCCTACAAGATCCGCAAGCGGACAGCCGGGACACGCGTACTGGCAAAATTCGGCAAGTTACAATCTCGATGTAAGCCTTAATGAAGCCAAAAACGAACTTACAGGAACTGCGGAAATCACTTATACAAACAACAGTCCGGATAAATTGGGATTTTTATGGCTGCAGCTCGACCAGAATTTATTTGCAAAAGATTCAAGAGGAAACGCAGTCGTGCCGACTTCGGGAAGCCGAAACGGAGCGCACGGTGAGGAATTTGACGGCGGTTACAAAATAAAATCGGTAAAACTGGACGGGAAGGATGTGAAATATACGATTACTGATACCAGAATGCAGATCGATCTTCCAGCAGAACTGAAAGCGATGGGAGGAGTCGCAAAAATTAAAATTGAATATTCTTTCCTTTCTCCAAAATACGGTTCTGACAGAATGGGGATTCAGGATACGAAAAACGGAAAGATCTTTACGATAGCACAATGGTATCCGAGAATGTGTGTGTATGATGATGTCATGGGATGGAATACACTGCCTTATCTTGGTGCTTCGGAATTTTATCTGGAATATGGAGATATTACCGCAAACATTACCGTTCCTGCCAATCATTATGTTGTGGCTTCAGGAGAATTGCTGAATTCAAAAGAAGTGTATTCCAAAGAAGAAATCAGCCGATGGGATCAGGCAAAAAATAGTGATAAAACAGTGATGATCCGTTCTGAATCTGAATTAGGAAAAAACAATTCTACAGGAACAAAAACATGGAAATTTAAAATCAATCAGGCGAGAGATTTTGCATGGGCTTCTTCTCCGGCATTTATTCTGGATGCCGCAAAAATCAACCTTCCGAGCGGAAAAAAATCTTTAGCAATTTCCGCTTATCCTGTAGAAAGTGTAGGGAAGGATGCGTGGAGCAGATCTACAGAATATACAAAAGCAGCGATTGAGCATTACTCTGCCAAATGGTATGAATACACGTATCCGGCTGCAACCAACGTAGCAGGAAACGAAGGCGGAATGGAATATCCGGGAATTGTTTTCTGCCATATGGATTCCAAAGGCGGCGATCTTTGGGGTGTTACCGATCACGAATTCGGACACAACTGGTTCCCGATGATTGTGGGTTCCAACGAAAGATTGTTTGCATGGATGGATGAAGGATTCAATACATTCATCAACGAGCTTTCTACGGAAGCTTTCAACAAAGGAGAGTATTTCCAGAAGAAAAATATTGCGCAGATGAGCGGATATATTATGAACGACGGTTTTGAACCCATCATGGTAGGTCCGGACAATATGAAAGAAAACAGCATCGGATCTTTGGCGTATTTCAAACCGGGAATAGGACTTCAAATCTTACGAGAATCTATTTTAGGACCTGAAAAATTCGATAAGGCATTCAGAACCTATGTTGAAAGATGGGCTTTCAAACATCCTACCCCTTGGGATTTTTTCCACACGATGGAAAACGTTTCAGGTGAAGAGCTGAACTGGTTCTGGAGAGGCTGGTTCATCAACAAATGGAAAATCGATCAGGGCATTAAAAATGTAAAATACGTTAACGGAGACTTTAAAAACGGAGCGCAGATAACGGTTGAAAATATCGGACAGTTACCAATGCCGACTAACGTTCAGGTTAAATTTAAAGACGGAACGCAACAGATGGTAAAACTGCCGATCGAGGTCTGGAAAAGAAATACGGAATGGACATTCAGAATTAATTCTACCAAAGAAATCGATCAGGTGAAACTGGATCCGAATTCGGAAATTCCGGATGTAGATTCTAAAAATAATACATGGAGTTCCGCTGATGCAAAACCGATGGAAAAAGTAAATCTTAAAGAATTTACGGGAACTTTCGGAAGCAAGGATCTTCCGATGAAAATTGTATTTACAGAGAAAAACAACCAGCTTTTTGCTCAGGCAACGGGGCAGCCGGAATTTCCTCTGGAATATATCGGAAACAATACATTCAGTCTGGAAATGATGCAGATTTCTTTAGTCTTCAGTCAGGACAAAAAATCATTTACCTTTAAGCAGAGCGGAAGAGAATTTAAATTTAATAAAGAATGATTTTAATCTTTTGAGCCATTAAGTTTAAATTGAGAGAATAAGCTTTATCAAGAAAAATCATTTTTTTAATCTTAAAAATTAGAAACTTAGATCTTCTTAACTCCTTAACTCCATCTTAATGGTTCAATTTAAATAATATATGATTGTCCGTAATTTGCCATAATTGGAAAATCTTTGGGTTCTTTGCTGAGTGAATAGTTTATGCTGAGCTTGTCGAAGCACCTTTGCAAGTTAAAAACAGTTAGTATATAAAGAATCTTTGCGAGTCTTTGCGTTAAAAAAAACAGTTTGATTAATAGCGGATAATCAATAAATAATAAATCAAAACTTCGGAAAATACTCCGGAGTTTTTTGTTTTTAAATTGAATTTAATATTAAAATTCCCAATTATAGAGGCAGTTCTGAGGAAGAAGCCTTACTTTTGTTACTTTGTTAATTAAAATAGATGATTATGAATTACAGATTTTCAATCGTATTCCTGATGGTTTTTGCATTAGGTTTTTCGCAGAATCTTAAGGTGATGAGTTTTAATATCAGGCTGAATGTAGATTCGGATAAAGAAAATTCGTGGACGAACAGGAAACAGGATATTGCAGATCTCCTTACGTATTATCATCCGGATTATTTCGGCGTTCAGGAAGCATTGCCGGATCAGATGAAAGATATAAAAAACGGATTGAAAAACTATGATTATGTAGGAGTGGGAAGAGACGACGGAAAAGAGAAAGGTGAATTTTCGGCTATTTTTTATGATACAGACAGATTGCAGGTTTTAAAATCGGATACCTTCTGGCTTTCGGAAACTCCTGAGAAACCTTCAAAAGGTTGGGACGCAGCGTTGAACAGAATCTGTACGTATGCTGTTTTCAGGGATAAAAAATCTAAAAAAGAATTCATGGCACTGAATCTTCATTTCGATCACATCGGAAATGTAGCAAGAGTGAAGTCTTCAGAATTAATTTTAAAGAAAATCAAAGAAATCAATCCTAAAAATCTGCCGGTAACGGTAAGCGGAGATTTTAATTTAACGGAAGATTCAGAACCGATAAAAATTATGTCGCAGAATATGCAGGACAGTTTTTATCATTCAGAAACAAAACATTACGGTCCGAAAGGTACTTTTACAGGTTTTAATGTAAATGAAATTCCGCAGGACAGGATTGATTATATTTTCGTCAAAGGATTTAAGATCAAATCTCACAGACACATCAACGACAGAAGAGAAAATCTGCTGTATCCATCGGATCACTTTCCGGTTTTGGTGGATCTAATGTTTTAAAATGGTTTCAGTCAAATATTTAAGATAATAGATGATTTCTGCTTAATTGTAAGCTTTCAAAAAATTATATGAACGGTAATAATTATATTGCCGTTTTTTGTTACTTTTATGTTAAATAAAATACTTATTATAAAAAGATTTTAATGAAAAAACTTGTTTTGGGTGTATTGCTTTTCGTTTCATGGCAATTTTCCGCGCAGGAATTGTATATGCCGAGAAATATTAAAAAAGCATACGAAAACGGAACCCGTGATCTGTCTGGCGCTCCGGGTAAAAATTACTGGCAGAATAAAGGGATTTATAATGTTGAGGTTAAGGTAGATGCCAATTCTAAGGTGGTTTCGGGAAAGGAAACCATCGTCTATACCAACAACAGCCCAAATGATCTGAATGATCTTGCCATAAGATTTGTCAATAATCTCCATAAACCACAGGCTCCGCGATCGGGTGTTGTTTCCAAAGATTTTCTTTCTTCCGGTCTGCATATTAAATCATTTATCGTAAACGGTGAAAAATATAATGTGAACAGCGAGAATTGGGGCACAGTTGAAAAAGTAAAGCTGAATTCAGCCTTAAAATCCAAAGCGAAAGCTGAAATTAAAATAGAGTGGGAATATCCTTTATCCGTAGAAAGCGGAAGGGAAGGGCAGATTGATCCTGAAACATTCTATGTTGCCTATTCTTTCCCGAGAGTTTCTGTTTATGATGATTATAATGGATGGGATATGCTTCCGCACTCCGACAGACAGGAGTTTTACAATGATTTCAACGATTACAGTTTTGCGATTACTGCTCCTAAAAATTATGTTGTCTGGGCAACCGGAGATTTTCTCAATCCCGATGCCGTTCTTCAGCCAGAATATCTGAAAAGATATAAATCTTCTTTAAAAAGCGACAAAGTTATTCACGTTGCTACTGAGCACGAAATGAAGTCCGGAAAAGTTACAAAGCAGAATAAATGGAATACATGGAAATTTAAAGCCAGTCATATCACCGATTTCTGTTTTGCGTTAAGCAATCATTACGTTTGGGATGCAGCAAGTGTTCAGCTTAAAACGAAAAGAGCAAGTGTTCAGGCAGGTTACAAAGCAGATGCAAAAGATTTTGAACATTATGTGGAATGGATGCAGTATAATCTCGACTGGTTTTCTAAAAACTGGCCCGGAGTGGAATATCCTTACAATGCAATGACGGCAATTCAGGGATACGCAGACATGGAATATCCGATGATGATTAACGATACCAGTATTCCGGATGATTTTCAGGATGCGAGATTAACGGCGGATCACGAAATTGCACATACCTATTTTCCTTTTTACATGGGCATCAATGAAACGCGTTATGCTTTTATGGATGAAGGCTGGGCAACAACTTTGGAATATTTAATCGGAATTGATGAAAACGGTGAAGCAAAAGCCAAAGAATTTTATAAAAATTTCAGGGTAAAAAGATGGATCAATGATCCTTCTGCGGAACAGGATCAGCCGATTATTACGATGAGTACTCAGGTAAGCGCAGCGGGGTACGGAAACAATTCTTATGTAAAAGCATCCCTGTCTTATCTGGCTTTAAAAGATTATCTGGGAGATGATTTGTTTAAAAAAGCACTGCATCATTATATGAACAACTGGAACGGAAAGCATCCGATTCCGTGGGATTATTTTAATTCTATGAATACAGGTTCGGGAAAAAATCTGAACTGGTTTTTCAATAACTGGTTTTACACCAATAATTATATCGACCTGAAAGTGTCTTTAGCATCTCAGATGAATGATCTTCTGACGGTAAATGTGGATAATGTAGGTGGTTTTGCGATTCCTTTTGATGCAGAGATCGGATATGAAGACGGAAGTGTAGAGAAGCTTCATTTTTCGCCATCGGTTTGGGAAAAGGATCAGAAAAAAACAATGCTTACGGTTCCGATTACCAAAAAAGTTAAATCGGTAAATCTTGATGGAGGTATCTTTATGGATTACACACCAAAAGACAATACGAAAACATTATAAATAAATTCCGGCTGTTTCTCTGAAACAGCCGGAATCATTTGTATTAAAATTAGCAATAAAGTTTAGTTAATTCTTAATCCTGATCTTGCTCCGGAAGAAGCTACCACAGACTGCATTCTTGTTTTTTGTCCTGCAGAGAACATAAACATAGCTGCATCATCCACATAATCCATGTAATTCATAAACATTACAGATCTCTGTACGCCGCTGCAGGTATTGTAAAGAGGATAGCTTGGTTTTCCAGCATTAGAAGTAGTTTGAGTCGGAGTATCCGCCACAAGATCGTTTCCACAGTTAGCATCTCCCCAGATGTGTCTCAGGTTCAGATAATGTCCTACTTCGTGTGTAGCAGTTCTTCCCAGATTGAATGGAGAAGATGCGCCGGTTTTACCAAAATAAGGAGCGGCAATTACCACTCCGTCGTTCCATAATCCGGAAGATTCAGGGAAAGTTGCGTAGCCAAGAATCTGCCCCATATTTCCTACAGTCCAGATGTTTAGATAATTAGAAGGGCTTGTTGCATCAATTCCTCCGGTAGATGCTTTTTTCATCGCATCATTGGTACTCCAGCTTGTTTTGGTAGTAGATTTTCTCACCACATTCGCCAGTCTGAATCTTACTTTTACATCACCTGCTTTTACCCCCTGAAATTCAGAAGGAATTTTTGAGACGTCGGTGTTAGTTCCTGCATAATCCGCATTAAGAACTGCAATTTGTTCTGCAATACGGGCATCAGAAACATTTTCAGCACTTGTTCTGTACAAGACATTTACCACTACAGGAATTTCAACGGTACCATCGGATAATACTTTTCCCAGTTTCATATCGTTTTCAAATCTTTCGGTTCTGGCTTCGATTTCAGAATATTTCTGTCTCAGTTCCGAACTGTTTTTCAACGCTGCTTGTCGGATTTCTTCAGAAGCACAGCCTCTTTGAAGTGCGGTTCCGGAAATAGCAGGTGTGTTTTCAGATCCTTCGGTTTGGTTAGAAACATTGTCGCTGTTACAGGCAGAAAGGAAACTCAGCATAAGAGCTCCGAATAATAGTCTTTTCATAAAAATATAATATTTTGTTCGGCAATGAAATTATATTATTTGAAGTATATATGCAAGTATTTCACTATATAGTTGAATTATTTTATTATTCAATAAATAGTATTTTTTAAAATATGCTGTATTATTTGTATTTAAATGATGTTTTTATTGATTTTTTAGCAAGTGGAAAAAGTTATTTACAACACAAAAAATCCTTTCCACTGGAGAAAGGATTCAGATTTAAGTTAAAAAATATGAGTGAATGTTTATTCTGAATTTAAGATTCTGCGAAACCGTTTTTAATAGCAAAAACAGCAAGACCAACTCTGGTTTTAAGATCTAATTTATCGCAAAGCTGATCTCTGTAGCTTTCTACCGTTCTCGGGCTGCAGCACATTTTATCCGCAATTTCTTTATAGCTGAGTTCTGTAACGGTGTATTTTAAAAACTCTTTTTCGCGGTCGGAAATTTTCACGTTATTGGCAGCATCTTCATTATTCATATTGGAAAAAATGATCTTGGAAGCCCATTCCGGATAAAAAAAACCGTCGTTATTGAGTTTGGTTAAGGCATTTTCAAGATCTTTAGGATGTGTGTTTTTTAATAAATATCCTTTTGCTCCGTTTTTGATCATTTTAATGACACTTTTATCGTCACCCTGCATGCTTAGAGCCATTACTTTAATGTTCGGATGATGTTCCTTGAGCCAGAGTACCGTTTCGAAACCATCCATAATCGGCATACTGATGTCCAGAAGAATGATATCCGGAATTTTGCTGTTGTTTTCGAATTTCTGGATGAGGTCTTTTCCGTTTTCGGCAACGTAGATTACTTCAAACTCCGGAAAATTATCAATAATTCCTTCTAAAGCTTTTGCGATAAGTACATGATCGTCTACAATCACTATCGTTTTTTTCATGGCTGTCTTTTTAAAATAATGTTGAGCGTAGTTCCCAAATTTTTCTGACTTTCAAGGCAAAAATCTGCCCCGATAATTTCGGCTCTGTTTTTCATGTTGGTAAGCCCGATTCCGTTGGATTTGATGCTGGACTGATCGAAACCGATGCCGTCATCTTTAATATTCAGTTCCCAAAGTAACTCCTGAGAAGTGTTCAGATTAATGAAAATATTTTTACAGCCCGAATGTTTGATGCTGTTCTGAATAAATTCCTGAGTAATTCTCAGCAATACATTTTTATGCACAAAGCTGAGATCCAGCTGATTAAAATTATGCTGAAAATCGACATGGCATTTTTTAAACGCATTGGTGTTGTCTACTTCTTCCTGAATTAAAGTTACGATTTCCTTTTGATTAATATTGTCGTCAGTTAATGTTTTTGAAAGGCTCCTGAGATCATGAAGCGACTGATTAATAATCTGCGAAACCTGCTCGATTCTTTCGCTTACTTCCGGAACTTTATTTTCATACAAAAGCTGTTGCGTATAAAGGCTCACTAATGTTAATTTCTGACCGATATTATCATGAAGTTCGCGCCCGATCTGCTGCATCGTTGCCTGCTGAATTTCTAGCTGTGTCGCTAACAATTCTTTCTGGTGAATTTCGTTTTTTATTTCAATCTCATTCAGATATTCTTTTTTGCGCTGTTTGTATTTCCGGATATAAACCATCACTGCAGCCACAAACAATACAAAAAAGATATTGAATAGAATTAAAGTTACTAAGAGTTCTGTCTTCCCCATATGAATGAAATTGAAAATAAAAGATACATGACGATTCCAGATAGTAAAAAGTAGGAGAAATAAATATGGTATATTTCCCTATAAACTATGATATAAGCAAAAAACGTCCAAAAAGGTAAAGTTCCAATATAAAATAATGTAACCCCCAGATTAATATAGAACATTGGATTTCTATTGAAATTGAGAATATTCGAAGAATTAATCTGTTTGTAATATTCCATTATCACTAAGCCCATAAGAATAAGGCAGCCAAATGTATAGCTGAATGACATAATTATTTTCTTGGTAGAAAAAATGTCTCCAAATATCAGAGAAATTAAATACAAAGCAGAAATTACATAAAATAATTTAGGCTTGCCAAAAGATTTTGCTGCATAAATCCAGTAAAAAAATATAAATTCTACAGGAATTACAAAATAATTATAAAAATTTGGTTTGCTGTAATCAATGAAATTTTCGCCCCATTTTCCGATGGCTTCACATAGAAACATTAAAATTAAATAATACGAAAAGTATTTCCAGTATTGGTTTTTTATTCGGGAATAATATAATATTGAAATCAAAGCAGCAATACCTTCTACCCATATCATTGAATCTTGTAAGATTGTTTCCAGTTCAGTCATCGTGTTTAAATTATTGTCAATAACTTTTTATTTATTAAAATGTTTCAACTTTAAGAGCATTTGGAGGATTCAGCAAACCATGATTCTGGCAAATAATGTCTCCCTCCAAACCGGAATTTCTTGCCGAAGCCATCGCCAAAAACTCTCCGCTTCCGCTTGTGCTTAAAGGATTGAAATCATAGCAGAGTTTTTCTCCGTTTTCATCTTCCTGTTTCATGGTAGGAACCAAAACTAAAGTGTGTCTCTGCGCATATTCTGTTCCGATCGGAGTTCCCGACATAATATTCCAGTCCTGCTCTTTAGGATAAGCCGCATAATAAAATCGTATTCCCAAATCCTGATCTGTAACGCGGGAATCATTTTTCATCGCCTCATTTTCAATGTCTGAAATAAATTTTTTCAGCGTTGCCAGATCAAAATGAATGGAGTGGGCATCATCAAATCCTAAATTTTGGTTTACACACGCCAATTGATTTTTTCTGTAGTTTTCTACAAGAGTTCTGATTAAATCGCAGTGAAGCGTGTTGGGATTAGAAATTGATTCGGCTGATTCAAATTCTAAGTTGTCTAAATTTGGTTTTGTTTCCATAAAGCTAGTTTTAAAAAAGGTGAAAGGTTAGTTGGTTATTGCAAATCTCGTAAAATTTCAGGGGAATACGACACGGTTTTTTCCTGATTATTTATGGGGTTTTTACGGATTGTAAATTTTAATTAAAATTATAAAGATTTTGGATAGATTTGCAGCGATTATTAAATTCATTAATCATAAACAATAAATTATCAAATGAAAAGACAGACTATCGCATTACTTTGCATAGCAATATTTAGTGTTTCATGCGCTAAGAAAGACGAAACTGCAGCGGATGGCAAATACACGGATGATCAAAAAGCTTCCTACTATATAGGTCTGAGTATTGCTAAAAACATGAAACAGGAAGGCTTCAAAGTAGATGCAGATCTTTTGGCTCAGGCTATTAAAGAAGAAATGGATGGAGGAAAAAAGCTGATGCCGGCTGAAGAAATGGATTCTTTTATGCAGGAGTTTATGCAGAAACAGCATGAAAAAAAGCAGGCTGCAGCAGGAGTACAGGCAGATGAAAATAAGAAAAAAGGTCTGGAATTTCTTGCCAAAAATAAAAGCAATCCTAAAGTGAAGACCACGGCTTCCGGTTTACAGTATGAAGTCCTGCAGGAAGGTGACGGTAAAACAAAACCAAAAGCGTCTGATATTGTACAGGT
>NZ_JBBCQL010000019.1:0-33151 GCF_037149975.1 Chryseobacterium sp. VD8
AAATTCATCCGAAAGATCCGGTAGAATATCATAAAAAATCACGGTACAGCCAAAACCAGAAAGTCTTTTTGCCGTAGCTTTTCCCATATTTCCGTAACCGATGAGTCCGACTGTTTTTCCCAACAGTTCATCACCTCTGTTTTCTTCCCGAAGCCAGATGCCCTTTTTCACTTCCTGAGAAGCGATAAAAAGCCGGTTCATTAAAATCAGCAACATCCCGACAACGTGTTCTGCCACAGAATCCCTGTTTCCTTCCGGAGAATTAATCAGTTGAATTCCCAGTTTTTCAGCCACCGGAATGTCTATATTTTCCATTCCCGCTCCTACTCTTGCAATGAATTTCAGATTTTTAGCTTTTTCTAAAAAATTCTTGTCCAAAGGAATTCTGCTTCGGATGATAATTCCGTCATATTGTTCAATTTTAGCACAAACCTCATCATAAGAAGAGCTGAAATCTTCTTCCAGAATAAAGTTTTTAGCTAAAAGCTGTTCGGTAATTAAGGGGTGGTTTTTATCGAGGAGTAAAATTCTCATGGAAGACATAATTCTTTATATTTGCTGATGCAAAGGTAAGATTCAAAGTTTTAGAAACCGCTTTTGTGAAATAGAATTTTTCAATTTTTCCATCAAAATGAAATTATATAAAGTCATTTTCAGTTTCTCCATTTTACTGTTTTTGGGTTACTTAATTTTTTTAGCGGTAAAATTTTCTTCAATTCATGAAACGATTCCAATTCACTATTCTTCTGAAGGTGCAGATGGTTTTGGGAGTAAAATTTTTCTGTGGTTTGAAGCAGCAATTAATGCCATCATTTTAATTTTTATTGGTTTAATCTTACTCTTTCCTGAAAAAATGTTCAGAAAAACGGATGAATATTTAGAATCATCATTGGAAGCAGCAATAAAAAACCGACAAATATTTCTGTCGGTTCTATCTGTATTGATAACTGTAGTATTCTGTGGATTGTCTTTGAAAGAAATTATGCCGTAGTATCTTCTTGGAAAAGCTTTTTAAGCTCAATAGATTCAGAGGGTTTCATTCTTCCGGAAAGAATCAGGGAAAGTTCTTTTCTTCTCAGTGCTGCTGCATATCGTTCTTTTTCAAGATCTGTTTCAGGTTCCATATCAGGAATTGGAATCGGTCTGTTGAACTCATCTACTGCAACGAAGGTATAAATTCCTTTGTTGGTCTGAATTTTTTTATGATTGATCGGATCATCCAACCAAACATCTACATAGATTTCCATTGAGGTGGAAAAAGCTCTGGAAACTTTGGATTCCATCACAACAATTCCTCCTTCCGGAATCGGATGGTCGAATGAAACGTGATTTACGGATGCCGTTACGACTCTCCTTTCGCAATGTCTTGTTGCGGAAATTGAAGCACATCGGTCCATTCTTGCCAACAATTCACCTCCGAAAAGGTTTCTCAATTGGTTCGTATCATTCGGAAGTACAATATTCGTCATCACCGTCAGAGATTCTGACGCCTTTTTTATTTTTGCCATTTCGTTGTCTTAGTGTTGTTTTGAGTTGCTGGAACTTTTGCCGCGTTCTGCACGGCGGGCTGAATGGTTTTTGGTGCTACAGAATCTTTCTTTAAAGAATCTGCAACCGGAACCGGAGTTATTTTTGGCTGAACTTTTACCGTATCCTGAATTCTGTGGGTTTTTGTCTGTACAGAGATATTCGCTTTATCAAAAGATTTTTCTCCGAAAAGAAGTTCCTGTTGCGTGTATGCTACGTATACGATTCCTAAAATCGGGATGATAACCAGAAAAGCCCAAAGAATAGATTTATTAAACCGATAATCTTTCTCAGTATTCAGAGAAGTTGCTAACGGAATATTTTTATTGCTGATATCAGAAATCTTAATTTCTTCAAGACCATAAAAATCCGGATGATCTGATTGTAGTCTGTTTCCTTTGAAATGTGTTTTGCCGTCTTCTACAAACAGCACTCCCAATCCCTGAATTTCAAGGGTCTGATCTGCCTGCAGTTTTTTCTTCCAAAAATCCGTCTGAATCTGAAGATCTGTTTTTGAAGCTTCCAAAGTCATCTGTTTCTGCCCCGCAATAAAAGATGCCAAATCATCAGACTTCACCTCATAATCGGGAGTGTAGACGATTTTGCTTGCAGGAGGAAGAATGCTCCCATTTTCGGAATTGATAATGGCTTTGGAATTTTCCAAAGAAAAAATGCCAAAATCCGGAACAATAACGGTCCCGAATTGTTTCAAATATTCTAAAATGTAAGCTGAAATATTCATTTGGCAGCAAATTTATGACTTTTCCGCGACTTTTTGAGAGATTTATTGATGATGAATTTATGTTTAAAATTATTAGATATATGAATTATATTTTGGGATGAAACCAATTTTACAGAATTTAATTTTGAAAACACGCCAAATTCCGTTCCTATTGATTTTAAAACTGAAAAACAATAAAAAAGACTGCCGAAGCAGTCTTAAATCTAACTTTACATTCTATAGTTAATCTTAAATATAGCCTGACTGTTTACTGAATTTTCCAGCTGATCCCAAACATAAAATTTGTTCCTGCCTGAGAAAAATAATACGGAGAACCGTCATAAACAGCTCCGTTGTTCACATACTTTTTATTGAATAAATTATTCACCAAAAGCTTCAGAGCAATCTCGTTATTTTTAATTTTAAACTGGTACTGCGCATTAAAATCGGTTAAAAAATAATCTTTAAGCTGTAAATTTTCATCTTGCGAATTATCCAGATATTGTTTTCCGACATACTGATTTATTAATGCAAACTGGAAATTCTGTGTCGGATTGAATTTCAAACCTAAATTGGCAATCACATCCGGAGAAAAAGAAATCTGTGTATTTCCGAGATCTTTAACGCCTGTTTCTGTTTCTACTTTAAAATCTAAATTTCTGTTGTTGCTGAAACTCACATTTCCGGAAAGTTCCCACTGTTTGGAAAGCTTTGCCAAAGCTCCAAGCTCAATTCCGCTTCGGTAGCTTTTTCCGGAATTCGTTCTGATGAAAGCCCCCACATTATTCAGTTCGCCATTTAAAACCAACTGATTCACGTAATACATATAATACAAGTTCGCGGTAAAAGACACTTTTCCGAACTGCTTTTCTACTCCGGCTTCGAAATCATGCAGCTTTTCAGCCTTTACTTCATTGTTTGCCAACAGATCATCTCTGTTCGGTTCGCGGTGTGCATGAGCATAGGAAACGAAAATTTTTCCTGCTGAAATTTTATAATTGATTCCCGCTTTGGGATTAAAGAACAGCCAGTTTTTATTTAAATCAGCGCCTTCTCCATCTCCTGCCGTGATGATTTTTGTATCATAATCTACATTTCTCAATTGTAGGTCTCCGAAAAATTCAAAATCATTCATTCTTACCAGTGCTTTGGCAAAACCTGAAACTTCGTTTTTCACAGAGCGGTTTCTGTAATATTCATGTTCATCAATTTGAGGAAGAAAAACGCCCGTTACATTTCCGAAATGTCTTCCGTAATATTGATTGGCAACGGCTCCGAAGTTCACATCTACAGCTCCTAATTTTCCGTAAAGCGTGGAAACAACTCCGTAGAAGTCATTATCCAGCCATTTTTTTCTGATGAAATCTGTTCTCGTCAAGGTTTGAGAACCGTTGATGAAGTTAGGAAGATTATATTTAGAAAATTTAGCGTCCTGCTTATAGTTTTCATAATATCCTTTTCCTTTGGTGTAATGTACCGTTGTTTCTAAATTCCATCTTTCATTGAATTTCTGTTCCCAAAGCAACTGATAATGGTTCTGTCGGTAATTATCCGTTTCATTATCATAAAATCCGACGATGTTTTCCCAGTTCGAATCGTAAATTGCTCCCGAATAATTAAATTTAGGATCGGTTTCCCATGTTTTCCGGTCGATTCCGTTCCAAGCCTGATACGTTTTTTCTTTTCCTCCGAAAGCCATCAAACGAATTCTTGTATTTCCTTGCTCATACAAAGCGGTCAGATTGTAAGAATTTAATTTTGAAAAAGCGCGGTCTATATATCCGTCAGAATTAATGTGGGTATATCTTCCCATCACAGAAAGACGATTCCCCCATAATTTTCCTGAGCCTATTTCCGCAGAATATTTATAGGTGTTGAATGATCCGTAACTGTCGTCTGTTTTAAAATAAAACTTCTCTTCAGGATCTTTGGAAAGCACATTAATGCTTGCTCCAAAAGCCGCAGAACCATTATTGGAAGTTCCCACCCCTCTCTGAATTAAAATCTGTGATGCCGAACTTGTAAGATCCGGAACATTCACGAAAAATGTCCCCTGACTTTCGGAATCGTTGTACGGAACGCCATTCATCATGACATTGATGGCACTTCCCGCAACGCCACGAATCCGGAATCCTGTATATCCCACTCCGTTTCCGGCATCTGAAGTTGAAATGATGGAAGTCTGATTCTTCAGTAAAATCGGGAGATCTTGTCCTAAATTTCTGCTGTCCAGATCTTTCTGAACATTGATGATTTCTTTGGCAACAGGAAGTCTTTTGGTAAAATTAACAGCTTCAATTTCCCTTACTTTCAGGGAATCGGAATTCTGCGCCTGTAAAAAAGCGAAAGAGCCAACGGTAAGCCCTAAAAAAAATAATCCTTTCATTCTATAAATCTTTAAAATTTAATGAATAAAAGGGGCGGATTATGATGAGTAATTAGTAATCGGTAATAAGTAATATGATGAGGATTACTCATTGCTCATTACCTATTGCTCATTTTTAATTTCCCTAAACAGCATTACCCGTTCCAGGTTCATTGGGTATAATCTCAGCTTGCTACAGCACCCCTTTATTTCAGCCGCGAAATTACGAAAAAATTACCAACTCTGGGAAATTACGTTTTTCAGCCTATTTTTTCACCAAGATCATTTTGATTAAAGGTTTGTGCTATTGGTGAAAGATTGTTGAAATTCGTGTTTAAATCTAATAGGTCTTATTCTGCGAATCTACATAGTAATAATTCTTACTGTCTTTTGAAACCTCGAACATTTTACCAAGCTTCCAGCTAAAATTTCGTTTAATATCATAATATTCAAACGGAATAATCACCTTTCCATTTACATCTACCACTCCGAAAACATTATTTTTTGAAGCAATAATCATGGGATTGGCAACATCATCACCTTCTAAAATAAAAAGATAGTCGTATTGAGGATAAATTTTAAACTGCTTGTAGTCATAAGGATTTTCGAACGTCGCTTTTTCGATGATTCCGAAAAAACCATTCATCGTATATACCTGAAAAAGCTGCTGAACATACTCTTTGTGAGGACATTTTGCCAGATCAGATTGCTTAAACTGATACACTCTTTTTCCTGTTCTGTCTACCCGGTAAGAAATTTCATCTTTTTCTACCGTCGCATAATCTGCAGTCCCGAATTTTCTGAGTTTTACATTAGGAGAATTTAAAAGATTACAGTCTTCGTAGAAAAATACCGCAATATGATATTCCGGCTGAATGATAAATTTTCCTTTCTGGTTCACATATCCGAATTTGCCGTCCTGTTTTTTCGGAATTAAAAGCGGAAGCTCTTCGTTGATGATGGGAAAATCACTATTCAGCTTTGCCTTTTCTGATAATTTTTTAACCGCAGTTTTAGAACCTGTCTTCGAAGGCAATTTCTTCACTGTTTTAGCCTGAGAAAAAACAAAAACCGAAATAAAAAGGAATAAAACAGAAGCTACATTTTTCATAATCATCAATTGTTTGCAAAAATATCGCCAAAAATAGAAAATATAAAATACATATTTATAAAGAATCTAAATAATTTAAACTTGAAAAAATTGTAAAATTCCGTAAATTTGGGCACGTTTTCAGGCATTTATTATGACAGACGTCTTAAAGAAGTCATTTTTAATATACTATCTAAAAATTTCAGCTTCTTGCTTAGATCAAATAAACAAAAAATAATAATTCTGCCGGAAAACACACGATGATAATCTTCCTTGGATTAAGATTGATTATCATCCGATTAAGATTGAAAAGATTTCTATTATTATGAATATTTATCAGGATTACATCCAAGAGATTGAAGAAAGAAAAACTCAGGGGCTTCATCCAAAGCCGATTGACAGTGCAGAATTATTAAGCGAGATCATCGCACAGATTAAAGATACAGCAAACGAATACAGGGCTGATTCTCTTAATTTTTTTATTTACAACACGTTACCCGGAACCACGAGTGCAGCTGGTGTAAAAGCTAAATTTTTAAAGGAAATTATTCTTGGTGAATCTGTAGTAGAAGAAATCTCTCCGGTTTTTGCTTTCGAATTGTTATCCCACATGAAAGGTGGAAAATCTATCGAAGTATTGCTGGATCTGGCTTTAGGAAACGACGAAAATATCGCAAGACAGGCTGCAGAAGTACTGAAAACACAGGTTTTCCTATATGAAGCAGATACAACCCGTCTGAAGGAAGCCTTCAATATCGGGAACGAAATTGCAAAAGAAATTCTGGAAAGCTATGCAAAGGCAGAATTCTTCACAAAACTTCCTGAAGTTGCTGAAGAAATTAAAGTGGTTACTTTCATCGCAGGGGAAGGAGATATTTCTACCGATTTACTTTCTCCGGGAAATCAGGCACACTCAAGATCAGACCGCGAATTACACGGAAAATGTATGATTACGCCTCAGGCGCAGGAAGAAATTAAAGCTTTACAGGCAAAACATCCGGATGCAAGCGTAATGCTTATCGCAGAAAAAGGAACAATGGGAGTTGGTTCTTCGCGTATGTCCGGTGTAAACAACGTTGCACTTTGGACGGGAAAACAGGCAAGTCCTTATATTCCTTTCGTAAATATTGCTCCTATTGTTGGAGGTACTAACGGAATTTCACCAATTTTCCTTACCACAGTAGACGTAACCGGAGGTATCGGAATTGATCTTAAAAACTGGGTAAAGAAAGTAGACGAAAACGGAAACGCTGTTCTTAACGAAGAAGGAGAACCTATTCTTGAGCAGACTTATTCTGTTGCAACAGGAACGGTTTTAACCATCAATACGAAAGAGAAAAAATTATACAACGGAGATCAGGAACTTATCGATCTTACAAAATCTTTCACTCCGCAGAAAATGGAATTCATTAAAGCGGGTGGATCTTACGCCATCGTATTCGGTAAAAAATTACAGACATTCGCTGCTGAAGTTTTAGGCATCGAAGCTCCGGTTGTTTTTGCACCTTCTAAAGAAATTTCTCACGAAGGACAGGGGCTTACTGCGGTTGAAAAAATCTTCAACAGAAATGCAGTGGGAAAAACTCCGGGTAAAATCTTACACGCAGGTTCTGATGTACGTGTGAAAGTAAACATCGTAGGTTCTCAGGATACTACAGGTTTAATGACGGCTCAGGAACTGGAATCTATGGCTGCAACGGTAATTTCTCCGGTAGTTGACGGAGCTTATCAGTCCGGATGCCACACCGCTTCAGTTTGGGATAAAAAAGCACAGGCGAATATTCCTAAATTAATGAAATTCATGAACGAATTCGGTTTGATCACTGCACGTGACCCGAAAGGTGAATATCATGCAATGACAGACGTTATTCACAAAGTTCTTAACGATATTACCGTAGACGAATGGGCAATCATCATCGGAGGAGATTCTCACACGAGAATGTCTAAAGGAGTTGCTTTCGGAGCAGATTCAGGAACTGTTGCTCTTGCTTTGGCGACAGGAGAAGCATCAATGCCAATCCCGGAATCTGTAAAAGTTACATTCAAAGGAACCATGAAAGAGCATATGGATTTCCGTGATGTGGTTCATGCAACTCAGGCTCAGATGCTGAAACAGTTCGGAGGAGAAAACGTATTCCAGGGAAGAATTATTGAAGTTCACATCGGAACACTTCCTGCAGATCAGGCATTTACCTTCACAGACTGGACGGCTGAAATGAAAGCAAAAGCTTCCATCAATATTTCTGAAGATGCTACTTTAATCGAGTCTCTGGAAATTGCGAAAAGCAGAATCCAGATCATGATTGATAAAGGAATGGATAACCACAATCAGGTTCTTCAGGGATTAATTGACAAGGCTAATAAAAGAATTGAGGAAATCAGATCCGGTGAAAAACCAGCTCTGACTCCGGATTCCAATGCTAAATATTACGCTGAAGTTGTTGTAGATCTTGATGCCATCGTAGAACCGATGATCGCCGATCCGGATGTAAACAACGAAGATGTTTCTAAAAGATATACGCACGATACCATCAGAGATTTAACGTATTACGGTGGTGAGAAAAAAGTAGATCTTGGTTTCGTCGGATCTTGTATGGTTCACAAAGGAGATTTAAAGATTGTTTCTCAAATGCTTAAAAACATTGAAAAACAAAACGGTACCGTAGAATTTAAAGCTCCGCTTGTGGTGGCTGCTCCTACCTATAACATCATTGATGAATTAAAAGCTGAAGGCGACTGGGAATTTTTAGAGAAATATTCAGGTTTTGAGTTTGACGATAATGCTCCTAAAGGCGAAGCTCGTGTTGAATATAAAAACATGATGTATCTAGAAAGACCGGGATGTAACCTTTGTATGGGGAATCAGGAAAAAGCAGCAAAAGGAGATACGGTTTTAGCCACTTCTACCCGTCTTTTCCAGGGAAGAGTGGTTGAAGATTCTGAACGTAAAAAAGGAGAATCTCTATTAGCTTCAACTCCGGTAGTTGTACTTTCTGCGATCATGGGAAGAATTCCAAGCATCGATGAGTATAAAACAGCGGTTGAAGGCATTGATCTTACTACTTTTGTTCCTTCGATTAAAGAACTTACAAGTACAAGCGCTCACTAAAAAGCTTACAAATAAGCCGTAAAGGCTGTTTTAACAATTTATAGAATTGAAAGATTTTACTCGTAAAGATGTAGAATCTTTCAATTTTTTATTTAGAATCTTTCCATTTAAAGATTTGCAAAAATTATTTTAACTTAGATCAATCACAAAAATTTTATTTTTTCTTAACTTGAAGGTTGGAAATTTCAGAATTATTTATCATTTTTTATCCTTTTTAAAAGCATACAGGAATAGAATTTGATAATTTAATGATGTTAATTTATTTAATAGCAAAGAGCAAATAATTAAAACAGAAGAAAAATAAATTCAGATATGACTTTTGATATTGATATGATCAAAAAAGTGTACGAGCGTTACCCGGAAAGAATTGCTGCGGCAAGAAAAGTAGTGGGAAAACCTCTTACCCTTTCAGAAAAAATCCTTTATACCCACCTTTGGGAAGGAAATGCAACACAGGCACACGAAAGAGGAAATTCTTATGTAGATTTCGCACCGGACAGAGTAGCGATGCAGGATGCAACGGCACAAATGGCACTGCTACAGTTTATGCAGGCAGGAAAAGCAAAAGTGGCTGTTCCTTCAACCGCTCACGCCGATCACCTTATTCAGGCAAAAGTAGGTGCTGACAAAGATTTGCAGGAGGGAATTAACAAAAACTCTGAAGTTTTCAATTTCCTAAGTTCAGTTTGTGATAAGTACGGAATCGGTTTCTGGAAGCCGGGAGCCGGAATCATCCATCAGGTTGTACTGGAAAACTACGCTTTCCCTGGAGGAATGATGATCGGAACAGACTCCCATACCGTAAACGCAGGAGGTTTAGGAATGGTTGCCATCGGAGTTGGTGGTGCAGATGCAGTTGACGTAATGGCAGGAATGGCTTGGGAACTTAAAATGCCGAAATTAATCGGGGTAAAACTAACTGGTAAAATGTCGGGCTGGACTTCCGCAAAAGACGTGATCTTAAAAGTGGCAGGAATTCTTACCGTAAAAGGAGGAACAGGCTGCATCGTAGAATACTTCGGAGAAGGGGCTGAATCTCTTTCTGCAACAGGAAAAGGAACCATCTGTAACATGGGAGCTGAAATCGGAGCAACGACTTCAACCTTTGGATATGATGATTCCATGAGAAGATATCTTTCGTCTACCGGAAGACAGGATGTTGTAGATGCGGCAGATCAGATTGCAGAACATTTAACAGGAGATCCTGAAGTGTATGCAAATCCTGAACAATATTTTGATCAGCTAATTGAAATTAATCTCTCTGAACTGACTCCTCACTTAAACGGACCTTTCACTCCGGATTTGGCTACGCCTGTTTCTGAATTCAGAGCAAAAGCAGAAGCCAACGGATGGCCTTTAGAAGTAGAATGGGCATTGATTGGTTCTTGTACCAATTCGTCCTACGAAGATTTATCAAGAGCAGCTTCTATTGTGGAAGACGCAGTAGCAAAAGGAGTAAAACCAAAAGCTATTTTAGGAATTAATCCGGGTTCTGAGCAGGTGAAATTTACCGCAGAAAGAGACGGATTTTTAGATTCATTCAGAAAGTTTGAGAATGCAAGAATCTTTACCAATGCTTGCGGTCCTTGTATCGGACAATGGGACAGAGAAGGCGCTGAAAAAGGTGAAAAGAATTCAATCATTCACTCTTTCAACAGAAACTTTGCAAAAAGAGCAGACGGAAATCCAAATACGCACGCTTTCGTAGCTTCTCCCGAAATGGTAGCGGCCGTTGCAATTTCAGGAAGACTGGATTTTAATCCGATTACCGATACTTTAACCAACGAAGCCGGAGAGCAGATTAAATTAGACGAGCCTAAAGGTTTTGAATTACCGGAAAAAGGATTCGCGGTAGATGACAATGGTTATCAGGCGCCTTCTGAAGACGGATCTTCTGTTCAGGTAAATGTAAGCCCAACTTCAGACAGACTTCAGTTGCTTGAAGAATTTCCGGCTTGGGACGGCAAAAACATTACGGGAGCAAGACTTTTAATAAAGGCTTTTGGAAAATGTACCACCGACCACATTTCTATGGCAGGACCATGGCTGAAATACAGAGGTCACCTTGATAATATTTCAAATAATATGTTGATCGGAGCAGTTAATGCGTTCAACATGGAAACCAATAAAGTTAAAAATCAGCTGACAGGAGAATACGGAGAAGTTCCTGCTGTACAGAGAGATTATAAAGCCGCAGGAATTCCATCCATCGTTGTGGGAGACCAAAACTACGGGGAAGGTTCTTCAAGAGAGCATGCTGCGATGGAACCAAGACATTTGGGCGTAAAAGCTGTTTTGGTAAAATCGTTTGCAAGAATTCATGAAACCAATCTTAAAAAACAGGGAATGTTAGGAATTACTTTTGCCAATGAAGCAGATTATGATAAAATTCTGGAAGATGATGTGATCAACTTCCTGGATCTCGATCAGTTTGCTCCGGGAAAACAACTGACTTTAGAATTCATCCATTCAGATGGTACGAAAGATATTGTGATGGCAAACCATACCTACAACGATCAGCAAATTGACTGGTTTAAGGCAGGTTCTGCTTTAAATCTGATAAAACAACAGGAAAAAAATTAATTGTTAGATCTAATTAATCATTAAAAAGCAACTTCAGATTGAAGCTGCTTTTTGTTTTATATTGATTTAGTTTATTTTTAGGCTTAAAAAAATAACTGTAAAACTGATTTATGAAAAAACTTTTACTGCTTTTATCGTTTCTTCCTGTACTCTCTATCGCTCAGGAAAACAACGAAGTAAAAATTAATGCCTTTGGAATATTTAAATCAAGAATTGATATTGGATATGAGCGAATTATTAATTACAATGCCGGAATAGGAAGTTACTTTATATACCAATGGAAAGAAAAATATACAGTTATGCCATATTACAGATTTTACACGGATAATGATGGTATTGCAAAAGATTTTTTTATTGAAGCATTAGCTATTTACAACAGATACAAATATTCTCCGCTTGACGACAATGGTCAGACTTTAAATAATGAGAAATGGGGATCATCTTTAGGAATCGGAGCCGGAGTTGGAGAAAAATATGTATTTCTATCAAATATCTTTGTGGAAGCTGGTCTGGAAGCCGGAATTGTTAAAAATTTATCTGCTTCAGACAGAGATCAGTACGGCGGATTATTCCGCCTCTTTATTTCAGCAGGGTATAGATTTTAAATTTAAGAGAATAAAAATGTAACAAAAGTACTTTTTTCGATGTCTAATAGAATATCAGAAAGACATTATGAAAAAAGCGATTATTGCGTTATCACTTTTGGGCAGCATCTCATCTTTTGCTCAGGAAAAAGTTAATAGCCAAGCAACCAAAGAAAAACAAATTGAAGGAGTAACCATTACCAAAACTAAAAAAGCCGTTGAACAGAAAGCCGACCGTACGATTTTCGATTTTTCGGAACAGCCACAGCTTAATAACGGAAACGTTCTGGAAGGCATCAAAAAACTTCCCGGACTGGTTTCTACCGATATCGCAGGAATGATGTATCAGGGAAAAGTTCTGGATGTTTATTTGAACGGAAGACCTTTGAACATTACTTCCAATGAGCTTAATTCTTTTCTTGAAGGAATGCCCGCCAATTCTGTAGACCGAATTGAAGTGATCACACAGCCCGGTGCAGAATTTCCAGCTACTTCAGGAGGCGCTATCATGAATATTATAACGAATAAGAATGCGAATAAATATTTAACGGCAACGTATTCCGGAAATTATTCTTTTACGAATTATGATAAATTCAGAAGCAGAACAAGCAACTCTTTAAATCTGAATGCGAGAAATAAAATTTTCGGATGGCAATTGAATGTTGGGCAGAATTACCGTGAAAGTATGCTGAACAGCAATCAGGACAATCTGATGTTAAGCAATACGGACAGAGTGGGAAGAGGATATTTTGCAAAATCCGGGCTTACTTTTGATCTCGGACAGGACAGATTGCTTTTAAATTATGATATTTACCATAATAACAATGATAATTATACAGTCAGCAACGGACTTGCAGATCTTCCTTATTATCTGAATCCGAATATTATCAGAGAAGGAAAATTTTCCAGTTTTGATGCAGCTCACACCGACAATTTGAGACAGGAAGCTGTAGTAACGTATCAGAAACGTTTTACGGAAAAATCTCAGAAGCTGGATTTTCAGTTTGGTTTTACAAAATCCGACAGTAAATTTATTCAGGATAATATTTTTACAGATGTGGTTTATACCAACCCTGTTGAAAATAGTCCCACAATTCCTTTTTCAAATAAGCTGAACAACAAATCGGATATGGAAATCGCCAATTTTAAGGTAGATTATTCTCAGCCTTTAAAGATTTTGGACGGCGGAAAAGTAAGTTTGGGAGGATTGTACGAGCATCAGAATTTTGATACGGAAAGCAAAGGAATCACGAATTTAGAATACACCAGACAAACAACAGCAACTTATCTGGAGTTTCAGGCTAAGCTGAAAAAGTTTGATTTTATTTTGGGAACACGTGCTGAAAATTATGATATTTCCGGTGTTACAAGATATTACAACAACAAAAATCTTATTGAGGCAGATCTCCTTCCTTTTAACAAGTTTAAATTGTTCCCGAACGCAAGTGTTCAATATAATCTGATGAATCAGGTGTATGTAGCGGCGAATTATAATAAAAAGATCAATTTGCCGAGCATTTCTGCCTTAAACCCGAACAATACCACATTTCAGGGACCCAATACGCAGGTAACAGGAAATCCGAATCTTCAGCCAACGATTTTTGACAATTATGAAATAAAAATTTCAGCTTTCGATTATGCATTTATCGGATACAGTGTAAGTTCAGCGAAAAATCAGGTAGCGCAGATCATCAGAAAAGATGGAAAAAATCTGTTCAACGAGCAGATTAATATTTCTGAAATGAAAATCCACAATTTCAATGTCGGATTACCGGTTCCTTTCATGATTTTCAGCAAACCGCTGAGCGAAATTATGAAGTTTAATTTCAATCCGGATAAGATCAACTTCATGTACATTTACGCAGGTTATCAGAAGCATGACATTGACAATCTGAACAATAAAGGATTCTGGATTCTGAATCTGATGACGCAGATCATTTTACCGAAAGAGATCAAATTAACCGCAAATTACAGTTATCTCACTCCAAAAGCAGGGTATTTTTATTTCACCGCAGAAAAACCATTCAACAATTCTGTGGATCTTACGCTTACGAAGAAATTTATGGACAATCGTTTGACGGTTTCTGTTTTTGCCAATGATATTTTCAACGGACAATTGATGCAGGTTCGCTCGAATCCGCCTTCCGGAGAAACAGTTATGCTGAGAACGAAATACGACTCAAGAAATTTCGGATTATCGGTTAATTACAAAATCCCGACGAAGAACAAATTGGCAAAAGAAGATGCAAACATCCTGAATCAGACGAAGAAAGATGAAAATGGCGGTGTGATGCAGCAGGGACAGTAGTTTTTTTTCTAAACACTAATTGCACAAATGTTTTGCACAAATTTCACGAATAATTTTGATTTATAATGATTAAGCAAAATTGAAACTAATAAGTATTTATTTTATCAATAGGAGCGGACTTTAGTCCGCTTTTTTATATGCACCAAAGAAAGGCTTTAGCCAAAACCTAGAACATTTGTACGATTTGTGCAAAAACATTTGTGTCATCAGTGTTTAATTGATACGAGTGGAATTTAGCCCACTTTTTTTATACCCCAAGAAAGGCTTTAACCAAAACTTAGAATATTTGTGCGATTTGTGCAAAAACATTTGTGTCATTAGTGTTTAACCGATACGAGCGGACTTTAGTCCGCTTTTTTTACGCCCCAAAGAAAGGCTTTAGCCAAAACTTACAACATTTGTGCGATTTGTGTTCAAGTTAAAAATCAACAGTCTGAAAACGCCAGTTCAACGTATCAATCAATGTTAACTGATTCAACTGCAATGGCAAATCTGTAATAATTTTCAAAGCTAAATTCGCCATCATGCTTCCTACAATTCCGGGTAATGCTCCTAAAACGCCCAAACTGTCACAATCCGGAAGTTGTTCATCAAAAGGCGGTTCCGGAAAAACATCTCTTAAATTTTTACTGCCATTATAATTAAAAATCGCAGCCTGCCCTGAAAAACCCAGAATACTTCCATACACCAAAGGCTTTTTTAGTTGTACACAAACATCATTAACTAAATATCTCGTTTTAAAATTATCGGAACCATCAATAATGATATCAAATCCGGAAATCAATTCTTCTGCGTTTGATTCATCTATTTTTTGTTCAATTCCGATGAATTTAATTTGATGATTTAGATTTCTGACAAACATTTTGGCGCTTTTTACTTTAGAAATTCCGACCGTTTTTTCATTGTGAATAATTTGTCGGTTTAAATTATGGATTTCCACCTCATCAAAATCCACGACCCCCAAAGTTCCTACTCCTGCAGCAGCCAAATATTGAATAACAGGACTTCCCAAACCTCCGGCTCCGATTACCAAAACTTTAGAATTCATTATTTTTCTTTGACCTTCCAGACCGATTTCTTCTATGAAAATCTGTCGGCTGTATCGAGCAAAAATGTCTTCTTTTTTCATTACAATTTTTATTTTTTAACTACCTGTTGTGCATCTTGGAAAATAATTTTAATCCATTAATTGTTAAATATATCTACTTTTTGTTTTACTTTTATAAATGAAATGCCTTTGTTTATCTTTCATTAAAGATTGCTTTATTTTAAAAAACTTTGTTTAACCTTGCGATAAAATTTAAACGCTAAGAAAGACAAAGAGTAGATTTTAATTGCCTGGAACAAAGATAAACGAAAGCGTTTCACTTAATTTAGAAATACAAAGATTCAAAATGCACAATTGTTTTTTTAACTATTAAGATCTATTTATGGAATGAAGTTTAGTTAAGGCAATATTTAAATATTTTAAGAATATCTCATCCTCTTATTTTCCTGCAAAAAGCTTAATTTTTCTAAACTTCTTAAATAAATCTTAATGGTTCAAATTAAATTCCGCTATAAACCACATCCCAGTCTTTCATTACAGGATCGTAGCCTGATTTTTTAATGATATTTTTGATTTCCTCCATGCTTCTTTCATCGCTGGTTTCGAATTGCTCCAATGATTCCTTATCCACTGCATAACCTCCCGGATTGGTCTTGGAAGCAGCACTCATCGATGTTGCGCCCAATGAAATAATATTATTTCTGAATTTTTCGTTTTCTCTCGTGGAAATAGAAATCTCCAAATCTTCATTCCAGATTCGGTAAGCGCAAATGAGCTGTAATAAATCTCTATCGGACATAATGAAATTCGGTTCAATAATTCCTTCCGCAGGTCTGAGGCGCGGAAATGAAACTGAATATCTGCTTTTCCAGTATTGTTTTTGAAGATAATCGATGTGTAAGGCGTTGAAAAAACTGTCTATGCGCCAATCTTCAAGTCCCAATAAAACACCGAGTCCTATTTTATGAATTCCGGCTTTTCCAATTCTGTCGGGTGTTTCCAGTCGGAAGTCAAAATTCGACTTTTTTCCTTTCGGATGATATTTTTTATAAACTTCCTGATGATAGGTTTCCTGATAAACCAAAACTGCATGTACTCCTGATTCATGAACCCGTCGGTATTCTTCTTCCGATAAAGGCTGAACTTCAATCGAGATATTCGCAAAATGAGGCTTTAAAAGCTGAATGGCATTCAGAAAATAATCTATTTCGACCGTTTTATTGGCTTCACCGCTTACCAGCAAAACATGATTCACGCCCATTGATTTTAAAACGGAGGCTTCAATCAGAATTTCGGTATCAGAAAGTGTTTTTCTTTTAATGGAATTATCCAGACTGAAACCACAGTAAGTACAGATATTCTGACATTCGTTACTCAAGTACAACGGCGCATACAACTGAATGGTTTTTCCGAAACGCTTTTGGGTAAGCTGTTGAGCCATTTTTGCCATTGCTTCCAGTTTTTGAGCCGCAACCAGCGACAGAAAATTCAAAAAATCGTCAATGGTTTTATTCTTTTTCTGAAGACTTTTTTCAACATCAGTTAACGTTACTTTTTCAAGTTTCGTTTTTACCTCATCCCATTGGTATTTTTCAAAAAAATCTTTAAAACTCTTCATCATATTTAATTTAATCAAATAAAAAGGCAGTCAGCGGACTTGATGCTTCTGCGTGATGTGAAATTGCGCCCAAACCGGATTCAAAAGCTCTTCTTCCTGAAATCACCCCTTCTTTAAACGCCAATGCCATATTTACAGGATTCTTCGCCACCGCAATGGCTGTGTTTACC
This sequence comes from Chryseobacterium sp. VD8, assembly GCF_037149975.1. NCBI lineage: Bacteria > Pseudomonadati > Bacteroidota > Flavobacteriia > Flavobacteriales > Weeksellaceae > Chryseobacterium > Chryseobacterium sp. VD8. The sequence goes on from NZ_JBBCQL010000019.1 coordinate 17,124, forward strand.
AAAACCGCATCGGCTCCCATTTCCATTGCTTTTGCCGCGTCGGAAGGTGCACCAATTCCCGCATCTACCACAACCGGAACATTGCTTTGAGCGATAATAATTTCCAGAAAATCCAGTGTTTTTAATCCTTTATTGGTTCCGATCGGGGCTCCTAAAGGCATGACAACGGCTGTTCCTGCATCTTCGAGACGTTTGCACAGGACAGGATCTGCATGAATGTAAGGCATCACAACAAATCCTAATTTTGCCAGTTCCTCTGTTGCATACAATGTTTCAACAGGATCGGGTAACAGATATTTCGGATCGGGATGAATTTCCAGTTTTACCCAGTTGGTTTCCAGTGCTTCTCTTGCCAACTGCGCCGCCAAAACGGCTTCTTTGGCAGTTCTTGCTCCTGAAGTATTGGGTAAAAGGTGAGATTTTGTAGGTTTTAACGCGCTTAAAATATCGTCTTCCGAAGAATGAGCATCGATTCTTTTCAAAGCCATGGTTACCAGTTCGCTTTCAGAGGCGATGATAGAATCCGTCATTTCCGACAGGCTTCCGAATTTCCCTGTTCCTAAAAACAATCTCGATTCAAAGATTCTGTCGGCTATTTTTAAAGGTTGATTTTTCATATTTACTTTTTAATTTAGATGTTTTTAAGATTTAACTGAATTCTAAAATGTTTCTGAATTCTCTAATTACGGAAGGCTGACTGGTAATCTGTCCGGAAACAGCAACACCATAAATTCCGATTTGCTGTAACTGTTGGATATCCTCAAAAACTACTCCGCCAATGGCAAAAATTTTTGGAATCTCAATCGATCTTTCTTTTAAGTTATTGATGATTTCATGATAACCTTCAAATCCTAATATCGGACTTAATTGTTCTTTGGTAGAAGTAAATCTCAAAGGGCCTAATCCGATGTAATCGCAGCGTTCGACCATTCTCTGAAGAATATCTGAAAAAGTATTGGCTGTTCCTCCGATGATTTTATTTTCTCCCAAAATGTATCTCGCCTTTTCTACTGACATATCTTTCAGTCCGAGATGAACTCCTTCCGCATCAACGTCTTTTGCGATCTGAACATGATCGTTGATGATACAAACAGCCTGATAATCTGCACATAATTTTTTTGAAATTTCACTGAGTGTGATGAAATCTTTTTCGCGTGTATTTTTCCAGCGAACCTGAATCCATTTTGCGCCATAATCAAGAGCTTTCCGGATGTTCTTTTCCTGAACTTCTAAAGATGAACCCTGAGAGATATATTGTAATTTTTCCATTTTTTTAATTTTGATTTTAACGCTAAGAGCGCTAAGATTTTTTTTGACTACTAAATGTTTTTTAAGTTCGCAAAGGCGTTTCACTTAGCAAAGACCACAAAGTTTTAATATTAATTTTCAGGAGTGAAATCCTAACAACATCTGATTGCTTGTTAAAAATTTTTCGATGTATAATTTTCCTTTTCGACAGGCATTTTCTAAGTTTTCTTCGTTTGCTAAATGACTTGCAATTGCGGAAGAAAGTACGCAGCCTGAACCGTGTTTCGGATAAAAAATAGAGGTTGTATTGTTGGGTTCGATTGAAATTTCTTTTCCATTTTCCCATAAAATATCTGTCCCGATTTCATCTTCCCGATGTCCGCCTTTTATTAATACGGAACATCCATTTTCTGATGGTTGAAAAAGATGATGTTCTTTCAAAACGTTGTACTCATAATAGTTGGGTGTAATTAAATCAATCTGGTCTAAAACATTTTTTACATCTGAAATGGTATTCAGATCAAAAAAGGAAAATTCTGATGTACTTTTTAAAACCGGATCCCAGACGATTTTTACTTCAGGATTAATCGATTTAAGCTTTTTTACAATCTGAGCTAAAAATTCCGCATCTTTTACCACTCCGATTTTCACCGCTTCAACTTTATACTTTTTCATTAAAACATCGGTCGCTGATAAAATTTCATCTATCGGCTGCCATTGAAGCGTATAAAATTCGGACTCTGTTTGTAAAGTCATTGCTGTACAGACAGCCAATCCCTGAACTTTTAACTGTTCAAATGTTTTAATATCTGCCAATACACCGGCTCCGCCACTTGGATCGAAGCCGGCAATGCTCATTACGAAAGGACGCTCTTTCTGCATTTTTTGAAAATATCTAAAGGTTCATTACTTTCCCATATTGCTCCTAACAGAGCCACTCCGTCTACTCTGCTGTTGAAAACTTCGCTGATATTATTTTCATGAATTCCTCCCAAAGCAATCAGTTTTACGTTTGAATTATTTCGTTTTTTAATCTCATATAAAATATTCGAGTTTTCTCCGTATCCTTTTTTTGAAATACTCGGAAAAACCGGACTGATAAAAGCATATTCCCAATCTTCAGATAATTCATTAAAAGTCTCAATATCATGAACAGAAGTTGAAATTGTTTTATCTGTGAAAGATTTGAATAAATCATTCCGTCTGTCAATTTCTCTGAAATGAAATCTTGAAATATTAAAATTTTCAGCTAAATCATAATGACTGTGCAAAACCAATTGGTGATGAAATTCAGAATGTATGTTTTGGATAAAATCTTTATTTTCTTTCGAATTGATGAAGGGTTTTCTGATGTGAAGCAAATCCAATCCTTCTTCAAATAATGCATTGATGATTTCAGTTTCATTCTGAACCAGTTCTTCAGGAGTGATTACAACGATCATATATAAATTTCCTTTCCTTTTTCGATGAATTCCTGCGATTTATCCAGCATTCCCTGTTCGGCAGATTCCCGGATTTCCTGGGTAATTTTCATGGAACAGAATTTAGGTCCGCACATCGAACAGAAATGGGCTACTTTTGCTCCGTCTGCAGGAAGTGTTTCATCGTGATAAGATCTCGCGGTTTCGGGATCCAAAGAAAGATTGAACTGATCTTCCCATCTGAATTCGAATCTGGCTTTGCTCAACGCATTGTCTCTGTATTGTGCTCCGGGATGTCCTTTTGCCAAATCTGCAGCATGTGCAGCCAGTTTGTACGTAATCACTCCCACTTTTACATCTTCTTTGTTCGGAAGTCCCAAATGTTCTTTCGGCGTAACGTAGCACAACATGGCACAACCAAACCAACCGATCATTGCCGCTCCGATTCCTGAAGTGATGTGGTCGTAACCCGGTGCAATATCTGTTGTTAAAGGTCCCAAAGTGTAAAACGGAGCTTCATCACACACTTCCAACTGCTTCTCCATATTTTCTTTAATCATATGCATCGGAACGTGACCGGGACCTTCGATCATCACCTGAACATTGTGTTTCCAGGCAATTTTAGTTAATTCACCTAAGGTTTCAAGCTCTGCGAACTGCGCTTCGTCATTGGCATCGGCAATTGAACCTGGACGAAGACCATCACCCAAAGAAAAGGCAACGTCATATTTTTTCATGATTTCGCAGATTTCCTCGAAATGTGTGTATAAGAAGTTTTCTTTGTGATGAAATAAGCACCACTTTGCCATAATTGAACCTCCTCTGGAAACAATTCCTGTCACCCGTTTTGCTGTTAAATGAATGTATCTCAGTAAAACTCCTGCGTGGATCGTGAAGTAAGAAACGCCCTGTTCTGCCTGTTCGATCAAGGTATCTTTAAAAATCTCCCACGTTAAATCTTCTGCAACGCCTTTTACTTTTTCCAATGCCTGATAAATCGGAACGGTACCAATGGGAACCGGACTGTTTCTGATGATCCATTCTCTGGTTTCGTGGATGTTTTTCCCGGTTGATAAGTCCATAATGGTATCTGCGCCCCATCGACAAGCCCAGACTGCTTTTTCCACTTCTTCTTCAATGCTTGATGAAACAGCACTGTTTCCAATATTCGCATTAATTTTAACTAAAAAATTCCGTCCGATAATCATCGGTTCGCTTTCGGGGTGATTAATGTTGTTGGGAATGATTGCTCTTCCGGCTGCGATTTCGTCTCTTACGAATTCAGGTGTGATTTTATTCTTTGGCGTTTTTGCACCAAAACTGTTTCCCGGATGCTGGAAAGCCATGTCTTTTGAAACAGAATCCAACTGCTCAATTCTTTGATTTTCCCTGATGGCAATGTATTCCATTTCGGGAGTGATGATGCCCTGTTTTGCGTAGTATAATTGGGTAACTTCTTTTCCTTCTTTGGCTACTTTAGGTTTATGATTATATGAAAATCGCAGTTGATCTAATTTTGAATCCGAAAGTCTGGCTTTTCCGTATTCAGAAGTAATTCCATCCAGAATTTCCACGTCATTTCTGTCTAAAATCCATTGTTCGCGAATTCTTGGAAGTCCTTTTTCTATATTGATCTCAAAATTTTCGTCGGTATAAGGTCCTGATGTATCGTAAATGGTAACAGGAGGATTTTCATCCATTTTTCCATTGCTTAGTTTTGTCGGACTGAGCTGTATTTCGCGCATTGCTACATGGATCGGGTGAATTTTCCCTTCAACATAGATTTTTTTTGAGTTTGGAAACGGTGAACGTGTGATGTTATGAGCCATAAAAATATTTTTTTAACCACCCTGAGTGGCTGTGATAATTAAAACTGAATCTTTGTCGTTGAGGAATGTTTCCGCCCAGAATGACTGCGGAATAATACGGTTGTTGAGTGCTACAGCAATTCCTTTTTTCTTTTCAGGTAATTCCATAGCAAGAAGTGCTTCCAGATTTTCGGGAGGTTTTTCGAACTTTTTTGTCGTGTGATTGATTGTGATCTCCATTCCTAAATTTTTTAAAACACTTTAGGAATGCCCATGATTGTACAGTAGAATGTACAGCAAAGTCATCTCACTTTTCCCTACGCTAGTATGATCTAGAAATCAGGTTCAAAGGGTAAATTCTCAGCCCGTCTGTTCAACGGACACCCCTAAAGTATGGGACGAAGTTAGACATTTTTTTGAAATGGGCAAAATTTTGTGAGGGAGGGAAGTCGGAAGTCTTTGATTTTGCTAATGACAAAGATGCTTTAATTTTAACGCAAAGAATTCTTACTAAGACTTCTTAGTTTAGTAAGCAAAGGCAAATATATTTGCTGCGCGAAGCTTGGAAAATATTCTTTTTTGGATTGATTTTTTAATTTTAGCTGACTGATTTTGTGGATAGTGCAGAGGTTTTGATTTTAACGCAAAGAGTCTTATTAAGACTTCTTAGTTTAGTAAGCAAAGGCAAATGAATTTGCGGCGCGAAGCTTGGAGAATATTCTTTTTGAATTGATTTTTAATTTTATATCTCGCTGATTTTGAGGATTGTGCAGATGTTTTTGATTTAATTCAAATGCTGAAAACAGGTACGGCAATCTAGTCGCGATTGAGCGGCATGTCTGAGCTCTTTTAGAATTTCGGCGGTGGCTTCGCCACCGCCGAAATTCTAAAAAGCGAGTAGCGAAAGCGGGAAACAACTTCCAAAAATAAAAAAAGACTATCTCACATGATGAGGACAGCCTTTAAGTGATCGCATTTAGAGAATTAACAGCCACACATTCCTTTCCTAGAATAGTGATAGCCCTTTTTCTTATATATGATTTTTATTGAATAGATTTTATTTTCAATGCAGGATTCTCCGTCTTTTACCGACTTGGTTTCGCGGATGTAAATTTTATAGGTTTTGTTTCCGAACGCTTCAGGATATTCTTTTGTTCCTTTGATGGAAGGAAAAATTTCATCTTTTCCGTTAAAATTGAATAAAGCGCCTTCGTCTTCGGATAAATTGGCAACCGGATTATTCTTCCCATCGATATAACAGCCTGCATGCATTTTAGGATCTTTCAGATCATGAAGAACAGGTTTTTGGGCAGAGAAGTTATTGATTAAAAGAAAAATGACTAAGAATAATAGATTTTTCATGGCAATTGTTTTAATTAAAGAAAATAGCTTAATCCTGCTTTGTAACGGTTAAGTCTGTCGGGCAAGCCGTTGTATCCTCCGTTAATGGCTTTTGTGATCTTTTTAAAAGCAACAAGATTATTTCCGGTATCAATACTTTTGGTAATATCAATCTGATCTGCCAAAGCATTCAGGTTTCGGGTGTTCCAAAACCAGCCCGCGCTTTCTGCTGCGTTTTTGAGCTGAGCAGCATTGCATTTCGTAACATTTTTACCTCCTAAGAGCGTAGGATTTGTCACAAAATCAGTTCCTAAAGCCAGTGAAACGGCTTTGTAATTTGCTCTTCCTGTAATCTGAATAAGCCCCCTTCCTTTAAATTTTACACCATCTCCTTTCTGTGTATTTCCTAAATCTGCTCTCCCTTCATAAGCGCTTCCGCTCGCGAGTTCTTCGGTGTAAAACAATCCGCCGCTTTCGTGACCGACCTGTGCAAGAAAGTTAAGCATTCGTGAAGGCGTGTTAATGGAAAATTTATCACATGTTGCTATAACGTACGGTAAGAATTGCGAAGCATATGCAGTTTTTGAGCAGGTAGCTTCTTTAAGTTGTCCCAATGTAAGCATGATTATTGTTCTTTAGATTGATAGTGTAAAACTATTTCTAAAAAACAATAATCATTACAGTAAAATCCCTGTTTTTGGGTAAGTGTTTTTACGGAAATTATTCTTCGCAGGCTCTCCAAACGGCATCATTTTGCGGAACAGGAGCCGTAATTTCAATTTTTTCCTTTGTAACAGGATGGATGAACTCGAGTTTTCTGGCGTGAAGATTAATTCCGCCATCGGGATTGGAACGCGGCGAACCGTATTTCAGATCGCCTTTAATGGGAACTCCTGTTTTTGACAACTGTGCTCTGATCTGATGATGTCTTCCTGTTTCAAGATCAATTTCTAATAAAAGATAATTATCCAAAGTTTTGATAACGTTGTACGTAAGAATGGCTTCTTTTGCGCCTTCAGTTGCTTTTGGAAAAACAATGGCTTTGTTATTTTTTTCGTTTTTCTTTAAATAATGAACCAGTCTTTGGGTTTTGGGAATCATCTCTTTTGCGACAACTGCCCAATATGTTTTTTTCACTTCACGGTTTTTCACCATCTGCGTGAGACGGGACAGTGCTTTGGAAGTTTTAGCATAAATCACAAGGCCTGAAGTCGGTCTGTCTATACGATGAACCAAACCGAGAAATACATTTCCCGGTTTGTCATCTCTTTTTTTTATAAAATCTTTAATTAATTCCAATAAAGAATCATCGCCGGTTTTGTCTCCCTGTACAAGCTGTCCGACTTTTTTATTGATGACGAGAAGATGGTTGTCTTCATAAACAATCTGTTCCTCCATGTTCTACTGACGGTAATTGGATCGGTTGGCAAAAGAAATAATTACCCCTGCCAAAAGGCCGATGGTTTTCATTCCTGTAAGATTCGATTCATAAGGTAAAAATGCACCGATAATGCAAAGTGCTGCAGCGGCATACATCGGATAAACAAATTTCCTGTTGAGCAATAAAGGAGCCTGTAAAATGAAGCTTACTCCTACGATGATGTAAAATATCTTCTTGGAAAGAAGTTCATTAATATCCGGAGAAAATAGCTTAAACCATCCCACCGCAAGGCAAACTACGGCAAGAATAGAAATAACACCTTGAATGGTCTGAAGTTTCTGATGATCCATTAATAACTTTCGTTTTGGTTAGGAAATTCCTGAGTCTTTACGTCTTTCACATATTGCGCAACCGCTCCGGTAATTTCTGTATACAAATCCAGATATCTTCTTAAAAATTTCGGGCTGAATCCTTTGTTCATTCCCACCATATCATGATACACCAAAACCTGTCCGTCGCAATGCGCACCGGCTCCGATTCCGATGGTTGGAATAGAAATAGATTCCGTTACTTTTTTAGCTAAATCTGCCGGTATTTTTTCTAAAACTACTGCAAAACATCCTAATTCTTCTAAAAGCTGTGCATCTGCAATTAATTTTTCTGCTTCTGCTTCTTCTTTGGCTCTTACTTTATATGTTCCGAATTTGTAGATCGATTGTGGTGTTAATCCCAAATGTCCCATTACAGGAATTCCTGCATTGATAATTTTTTTAATTGATTTTGAAATTTCTTTTCCTCCTTCAATTTTTACTGCATGAGCTCCGCCTTCTTTCATCATTCTTACGGCAGATTCCAAAGCTTTTTCGGGATTACTCTGATATGTTCCGAAAGGTAAATCGGCAACCACCAAAGCTCTGTCGGTTCCTCTGACTACACTTTGAGAATGGTAAATCATCTGATCCAGAGTAATTGGCAATGTGGTTTCAAAACCTGCCATTACGTTTGCCGCAGAATCTCCGATCAAAACCGCATCAATTCCTCCCGCATCCACCATTTTCGCAGTGGTATAATCGTATGCCGTAAGCATCGTTATTTTTTCCTTGTCGAATTTCATTTTACGCAAGGTTTCAGTTGTAACTTTTTTAATTTCAGAATGAACAGACATAATGTATCTATTTTTTAAAAGTTAAAAGTCGGCATTTAGCCGACTTCAATTTTGTATGATTTATAAAACTACGTGACCTAGTTTCATTAATTTGTCGTGGTTGAGAATTTTGATGTTTCTTCCGTCTACTTCGATGAGATGATCTCCTTTGAATTCCGAGATCAGACGAATTGCACTTTCGGTTGCGGTTCCGATGATATTGGCGATTTCTTCTCTTGTTAAAGAAATTTTAATAAATCCTTCCGGATCGACTCCTAATTTCTGTTCTAATAACAGTAGAATTTCCGCGAGTCTTTCTCTTACGGTTTTCTGAGCAAGGAAAGTAATGGTATTGGAAGATTCTCCCAGTTCATAAGCTATTTTCTGAAGCATCACAAAGGAAAGCTGGGAATCTACTTCTAACAGATACATAAAAATATCTGCCGGTAAAAAAGTAGCTTCAATATCCGTCATAGCTTCTGCTTTCGCCTGAAAATTTTCTCCGCAAAGCAAAGAACGGTAACCGATGATGTCGCCTTCTTTAATGAATCTCAGGATCTGATCCTTCCCGAAAGCTCCCGATTTTGATAACTTCGCTGCTCCTTTTTCCAGAACGAACACGCCTTTTGGCGTTTCCCCGTCTTCGAAAATAGTTTCGTGTTTCTGAAAACTCAGTTTCTTTTTAGCGTTAATGTATTTTTCAAAATCAGCACTGGAAAGCCTTTCCTTGAATGATTTATCATTAAAAACTCTTGCGAACCTCTCCTCGATTGCAATTTGTTGTTCCTGCGACATTTTATATGACATTTATCACAAAAATAGAACTTTTTAACTCGATAAACAAAAAAAATTGTTATAATTTTGTAGTTCAATAATTTATGAAGGTGAGCGAGAACTGTTTTCATTGTGGTCAAGGGATCGAAAAAGAAAGAATTTTGTTTGATGAAAAGACTTTCTGCTGCAACGGTTGCAAATCTGTTTATGAAATTCTGAATACGAACAACTTAAGTAATTTTTATGAATTAAATAAACGTGCAGGAATCCGTCCGGACGAAAGTTCCTCACAGTTCGAATATCTCGACACTCCTGAAATCTTTGAAAAGGTAACGGATTTTTCTGAAGGAAGCACAAGTTTAGTCACTTTTAAAATCCCTGTAATCCATTGTTCTTCATGCATATGGCTTTTGGAAAGCCTTCATACATTAAATAAAAACATCAAATATTCTCAGGTTAACTTCACCAGAAAGACCTTACAGATTTCTTTTAATCATAACGATTTAAAATTAAGCGAATTAGCTAATTTTTTAACGAATTTAGGCTACAAACCGGTTATCAGTCTGGAAACCGCCGATAAAAACGTTGAAAATTTAGATAAATCCTTACTGGTAAAATTTGCTATTGCGGCTTTTGCCTTTGGAAACGGGATGTTCCTTGCTTTTCCGGAATATGTAGGCGGAGAAGATTACTGGATGGAGCATTACAAAGGGCTTTTCAGGGCTTTGATGTGTCTTTTGGCAATTCCTGTCGTGGTATATTCTGCTTCAGATTATTACAAATCTGCCTGGTACGGTCTGAAAAATAAAATTGTGAATATTGACGTTCCGATTGTTTTGGGAATTATTGTCCTTTTCGGGCGAAGTTTATATGAAGTTGCCACGAATTACGGTCCCGGATATTTTGATACTTTGTGCGGACTTCTGTTCTTCATGCTTTTGGGGAAAATCTTTCAGAAAAGAACGTACAATGCGCTTTCATACGATAGAGATTACAAATCTTTCTATCCTATTGCGGTTACAAAAGTTGATTTTGAAGGTAAACAGGAAAATATTCTGCTTTCTGAAATCAAAGTGGGCGACCGGATTTTGGTAAGAAATCAGGAGATTATTCCTGTGGATGCAATTTTAATTAACGGTGAAGGTAATATTGACAACAGTTTCATTACCGGAGAAAGCGAGAGCATCAGCAAACAACCGGGAGATAAAATTTTCGCCGGAGGAAAACAGATCGGATCATCATTGGAACTTGAAGTGATTAAGAATGTCGACCAAAGTTATCTTACGCAGCTTTGGAATAAGGAAGCCTTCAAAAAACATGAAACCGGACTTGATACGTTAACGAACAACATCAGTAAATACTTCACTTTCATTATTTTAGGAATCGCCTTACTTTCAGCAATCTATTGGTATACGGTAGATCTGGAGAAAATGTTTCAGGTAATTTCCGCGATTCTTATCATCGCCTGTCCATGTGCGCTTGCGTTATCTGCTCCATTTACATTCGGGCACATCATGAGGATTCTGGGAAGAAATAAATTTTATGTAAAAGATACTTTAACAATTGAGAAAATTGCCAAATTAGACACGATTGTTTTTGATAAAACCGGAACTATTACGCACAGAAAAAAATCAAATATTAAATTTGAAGGCGCTGAGATAAAAGAATTTGATTTACTGAATATCAAAACATTACTAAAAAATTCCAATCACCCGCTTTCAAAATCATTATACGAATTCATAGAGGCAAAAGATGAATATTTTCCGGTTGAAAATTTTCAGGAAATTTCAGGAAAGGGCTATGAAGCAAGTGTGAGGGGAAATGTTTATAAAATCGGTTCTGCGAGGTACAATAATCAGGAATCAAAAAACCTTGAAACCGCCGTTTATATCAGTAAAAACAATGAATTTTTAGGGAAATTTATCTTTAAGAATGAATACCGCGAGAATTTAAAGGATTTGTTTAAAAAACTTACCCATTATAAAGTTTTCATTCTGAGTGGCGACAATTCTTCAGAGGAAAATCAATTAAAGGAATTAATTCCGAATTACAAAGGAATGGCTTTCAATCAAAATCCTGAAGACAAGCTTAATTATATCCAAAACCTTCAGAATCAGAACATGAAAGTTGCGATGCTTGGAGACGGGCTGAACGATGCCGGAGCTTTAAAACAAAGCAATGTCGGAATTGCGATTGCAGATGATTCCAACAGTTTTACTCCTTCTTCCGATGTTATTATGAACGGTGAAAAAGTTGTAAGCCTTGATAAATACCTGAATGTCTGTAAAGGATCTATCACGATTGTGAAAATCACATTTATAATCAGTTTTCTTTATAATATTGTTGGTTTAAGTTACGCAGTTACAGGACATATGCATCCGCTTTTTGCTGCTTTAATTATGCCTGCAAGTTCAATTACGGTGGTTTCATTCACTACACTTTCGACCTGGATTCTGGGAAGAAAATACTTCAAAAAAGGGACTTAAAACAACTTATTTAGATTCGTTTTAAATTAGCTAAAAGCCGTATTTCGTGATGAAAGTCATTATTTTTCACTAAATTTGAAACCCGAAAATACGTTAATTTTGTTGTCTAATGGATATTCTATATTTAATGATCCTGTGCAGCGTTTCTTTGGCTGCAGTTTTCCTGGTCGTGTTTATAGTGTATGCCAGAAAAGGACAGTTTGAAGATGATGAATCTCCGGCTGTACGAATACTCTTCGACTCCGATGAGATCAAGGAAAAAGAAGAATCTGGCAACAAAGAAGGCGATGATGAAAAAGGAGAAAAGAAAAATTGAAGAAAAAAGTGAATAGTTGATATGGAAACACAAAAGTTTAGTTATGACAACAGTATTGTTCGGGCATTCCTCTATGCGACCGTTGGTTTCGGGATCATAGGATTTCTGTTCGGACTTACGGCGGCATTAATGCTTTTCTATCCTGAGCTTCCGGAATTCTTTTTTGGAACAGACGATACAACCATTAAGAGTTTAGGTGGAAGTATTGAGGGATTGATTAATACTCATGGAGCGTTCGGATTCGGAAGAATCAGAATGCTGCACACAACCACTGTAATCTTTGCATTCGTAATGAATATCGTTTATGTGGGAGTTTACTACTCTTTACAGCGATTACTGAAAACAAGGATGTACAGTGATACATTGTCCTGGATCCATTTCTGGACATGGCAGATTATGATTCTTGTAACCTACGTTACGTTCTTTATGGGAATCAACACTTCTAAGGAATATGCGGAACACGAATGGCCGATTGATATTCTGATTACATTCTCTTGGGTGATTTTCGGAGCCAATATGTTCTTAACGATTGCTAAAAGAAGAGTAAGACACCTTTATGTAGCGATCTGGTTCTATATCGGTACATGGATCGCAGTAGCAATGCTGCACATCTTCAATAACCTTGAAGTACCTTTGTCTTTCACAGGATGGAAATCTTATTCAGCTTATGCAGGGGTAAAAGATGCCATCGTACAATGGTGGTATGGTCACAATGCGGTTGCATTCGTATTGACAACTCCGGTTCTTGGTTTAATGTATTATTTCTTACCAAAAGCGGCAGACAGACCGGTTTTCTCGTATAAACTGTCTATCATTCACTTCTGGTCATTAATTTTCGTTTATATCTGGGCTGGTCCTCACCACCTTCAGTATACCGCTTTACCGGCTTGGGCACAGGCGGTAGGAACAGGTTTCTCTATCATGCTTATTGCTCCGTCTTGGGGAGGTATGCTTAACGGTCTTCTTACACTGAGAGGAGCTTGGGATAAAGTAAGAGAAAATCCTATTCTTAAATTCTTTGTTGTAGCAGTAACGTGCTACGGTATGGCAACTTTTGAAGGACCACTTTTAGCAACAAAAAACATTAACAAAATCGGTCACTTTACAGACTGGGTTATTGGTCACGTACACTTAGGTGCATTAGGATGGAATGGTTTCATGGCATTCGGTGTTATCTATTACCTGATCCCGATCTTATGGAGAACGAAATTATATTCTACAAGATTAGCTAACTGGCATTTCTGGTTAGGGACATTAGGTATCATTTTCTATGCGGTGCCAATGTATATCTCAGGGTTTACTCAAGGATTAATGTGGAAGCAGTTCAATCCGGACGGAACTCTAGTGTGGAAAAACTGGCTGGATACTGTAACAGCTATTATTCCTTACTTCAAAATGAGATTCGTAGGAGGATTATTTTATCTTTCGGGAGCAATCTTAATGGTGGTAAACTTAGTGGCTACTGTAAGAAAAGGGTCATTCCAGAAAGATGTACCTGCTGAAGCACCTGCATTGGCAAACATCAGCGGAAAACGTAAAGAAGGAGAAGGAACTCACCTTTGGTTAGAGAGAACTCCTGTATTATTAGGTATTTTATCTTTATTAACGATCTCTATCGGTAGTATGGTGGAAATTATCCCTACCCTGTCTCTTAAGAAAAGTGTGCCTACCATTTCAGCTGTAAAACCATATTCTCCACTGGAATTAGAAGGTAGAGATATTTATATCAGAGAAGGATGTAACGCTTGTCACTCTCAGATGGTAAGACCATTCAGAGATGAGATTGTAAGATTTAACGGTAAAAACGGTCAGTACTCTAAGGCAGGTGAATTCGTATACGACAGACCTTTCCTTTGGGGATCTAAGAGAACAGGACCGGATTTGCACAGAGAAGGGGGTAAAAACCCAAGTTCTTGGCATTACAAACATATGTATAACCCGAGATCAACTTCTGCAGGTTCTATCATGCCTCGTTACCCTTGGCTGATTGCAACAGATTTAGACAGATCTAAAATGGTTGACAAAATGAAGCTGATGAAGAGTGCTTTCGAAGTACCTTATACAAAAGCTGAAATAGATTCTGCCAACTCTTGGGCAAACAACCAGGCTTCAAAAATCGTAAGAGACATCATGTCTGAAGCACCGGATTTGAAGAAGGCATATGCACAAAAACCTAAAGGAGAACTGGAGAAAAAAGAAGTGGTAGCACTAATCTCCTATCTTCAAAGATTAGGAACGGACATTAAGACCACTGAAATCAAAACAGCAAGTAATAACTAATATATTAAAAGGTTCACATCATGATACCTCAGAATTTTAAAGACATCTTATCCAATACCGAAAATGCTGGTTTTTACCAGACTTTGGCTCTGATTTTCTTTATGCTGTTCTTCATCGCTCTTGTAATTTATGTTTTTAGCAAGCCTAAAAAATACTACAAGGAAGAAGAGGAAGCACCTCTGCAGGATGACAATGATGACGATTTTAATTTAAAAAATTAAACTACTTATTATGAAACAAAGAACACCGGTTGTTATAAACATTGTAATAATAATTGGACTTTTAATAGTTTTTTATTATCTTTTTGTACAAAGCTACGATTTCCTTACCTCTCCTTATTTCTGGGGAACCGTAATTATCGGAGGTATTTTAGCTTATATCCACAGTGCAATCGGAGATTTAATTGAGAATAATAAATTCAAAAAACTATCTCCAGAAGAAAAGGCAGCTTATTTGGCTGAAAAGAAAGTACCTTACTTTACAAGATTATATAATGCAGCATTCAAAAAGCAATCTGCAGCAGAAGAAAAGGATATCCTTATCGACCATGGTTTCGACGGAATCATGGAGTTGGATAACCAATTGCCAAAATGGTGGGTAGGTTTATTCTATTTTGGGACTGCTTTTTGTATTGTATATGTAGCGGCATTTTCTTTCACAGATTTCGCACATCCATTGAGCGAATATGAAAAAGAATACAAAGAACAATTGGCAGCAATTGAGAAATACAACAGTGAGCAGCCTCCTGTAACAATAGAAACAGCTAAATATTCGGCTGATAATATTGCTGAAGGAAAAGAATTGTTCAAAACAAACTGTGCATCTTGTCACAAGGAAGACGGTGGCGGAGGTATTGGTCCAAACCTTACTGATAACTACTGGATCAATCAGCCAGAGAAAACGTTATTCAAAAACGTTTTCCACATGGACTGGAATGGTTCTCCTAACAATCCTGCGATGAGAGCATTTGGTAAAAACGGAGAGGTTTCGGGTGCTGAAATTGAAAAGATTGCAGCGTATGTATATCACATCAACCAGGAATTACCTCCGGTAACACAGGCTCAGGGTGGTGCAGCTCCTCAGGGAACAGAAGCACATTGGGAAAAAGAATAATTTAACTTAAATAAATTAAAACGTATGAAAAACATAGTTTGTTATTAAATAAAAATAGTAACGAATTATGTTTTTCTTTTTTTAAAAACTATCATACATGTCAGATATAGAAGAAACAGAAGTACGCGGCGGACAGGGACAAGTTCTGGACCCTGAAACTTACAGAGATTCTATCGGGACAATGGAACAATCCGGTAAGAGGAAGTGGGTATTTCCCAGAAAACCAAAAGGAAAATATACCAACTACCGAAACATTGTAAGTTATGTTTTACTGCTCATTTATTTTGCAGTGCCATTTATTAAAATTAATGGTAATCCTCTTATTTTATTTAATGTAATTGACAGGGAGTTCTTTATTTTCGGACAGCCCTTTTATCCTCAGGATTTTTTCATCCTTACTCTTGGAGCAATTACTTCGTTAATATTCATCATTATTTTTACGATGGCTTTCGGAAGAATTTTCTGCGGATGGATCTGTCCTCAGACAATTTTTTTAGAATTTATTTTCCGTAAAATAGATTATCTTATCGAAGGAGACAGGAATAAGCAGATGAAGCTGGACCGACAGGAATGGAACACCGAAAAGATCTGGAAAAGAAGCCTTAAATGGACGATCTTCCTTATTATTTCCTTAATCATTACACATTTCATGTTCATGTATATTGTCGGATATGAAGAAGTATTCAGAATTGTTTCTGAAGGACCTTTTGCCAATC
>NZ_JBBCQL010000020.1:0-32736 GCF_037149975.1 Chryseobacterium sp. VD8
AAGCTTTTTCCCGCTTTCCGCACTCGCTCATTTCTGTGTTTTTGGCTGCGGCGGCGAAGCCGCCGCAGCCAAAAACAAAGAAATGAGCTCAGACAAAGCTCCAATCTGGGCTAGAGTTGAAGTCGTATTTTAAATATTGGGAATCTGTTATGTGAAAAATTTAACAGCATTACAAACATCAGATTTGAAAAAAATAATAATAATCCAAAATTTGTCATCATTGAAAAACCTTTGAGTTCTTTGCTAAGTAGAGCGGCTTTGTAAACTTAAAAATGGACATAAGTCTTTAAAAATCTTTGCAGACTCTGCGTTAAAAATTAAGCACGATCATTAATGAAGCATGTACAAAAAAATTACGGTTACTTAATATAAAAAGAAAATAATTTTGGTACAGAACTATTTCCCGAAAAAAGTCTGATACAGAAGATAAACATTCAAAATAATAATAATAAACGAAATAATCCAGACACAAATTTTCATGAAAGGCTTATTCACAAATTCCCCCATTTTGGCTTTATCACTTGTAAACATAACAAGCGGCACCACCGCAAAACTCAGTTGCATAGAAAGAATAACCTGACTTAAAACCAGTAAATCCGTAGTTCCTTCTTCACCGTAAAGAATGGCCACAATAAGAGCCGGAATGACAGCGATCAGTCTTGTAATCAGTCTTCTTAACCAAGGCTTCAGCTTAATATTCAAAAAACCTTCCATTACAATCTGTCCGGCAAGCGTTCCGGTAAGGGTAGAATTTTGTCCGGAAGCAAGCAAGGCAATCGCAAAGGCAATACTTGCCATCGAAGCCCCTAAAATTGGAGTCAGCATTTTATAGGCGTCATGAATGTCGGCAACATTTTTATTTCCTGTTGTATGAAAAGTTGCGGCCGCCAGAATAAGAATCGCGGCATTGATGAAAAAAGCAAGCATTAAAGAAACGGTGCTGTCTAAAGTAGCAAATTTGATAGCCTCTTTTTTACCTTCTTGTGTACGCTCGTAATCACGGGTCTGAACAATGCTGCTGTGTAAATACAGATTGTGGGGCATCACGGTAGCTCCCAAAATCCCGATCGCAATATAAAGCATTGCAGGATTCTGAATGATTTCCTTTTGTGGAATCAACCCACCTAAAAGTTCATTAACGGCTGGTTTGGAAATAACCAATTCATACACAAAACAGGCGAGAATAATAAAAATCAGTCCGCCCACAATACTTTCGATCCATCGGAAACCTTTTGCCTGAAGCAGAAGAATGAAAAGAACATCAATGGTCGTAATAACAATTCCCCAGGTAAGAGGAATATGGAAAAGTAAGTTCAATGCAATGGCAGAACCGATAACTTCCGCAAGATCGCACGCTGCAATGGCAATTTCACAGAAGATCCACAGAATAAAATTGGTTGCCGGACTAAAATGATCCCGACATGCCTGCGCCAAATCTCTTTCGGCAACTACTCCTAATTTCACAGACAGATGTTGCAAAACCATGGCGAAAATATTCGAAATTAAAATTACAGAGAGTAGAGTATAGCCAAACTGCGCTCCTCCTGCAATATCTGTAGCCCAGTTTCCTGGATCCATATATCCAACGGCAACCATAAGTCCGGGACCGGCAAACGCAAGATATTTTCTCCAGAAACTTGCATTTTTAGGAACTTTTACGGAAGAATATACTTCGGATAGTGAATGAGATGTTTTATCTTTTCGCCAGGCGGATTTTAATTTCAGATTCATAAATGTTAGAAATGACTAACAAATATAATTAAATAAATGAAAACAGAAAATACCGGAAAACAAAAAATCCCGAAAAATTTCCGGGATTCTGATTTATGTTTTAAAGATTATTTTGTAAATCGTACAGACATTTTTCTGTCAACCGCTCTTTCTTCATTAGATGCAGATGCAGGTACTGTTGCAAACTCGCTTCCATATCCGTCTGCTCCGGTCACCTGAGATCCTACTCCCTGTTTTTCAAGCCATGTCTTAATATAGTTGGCTCTGTCTGCAGAAAGCTTAAGATTTTTGGCTTCGTCTCCGGTTTTATCTGTATAACCACCAATTTTTATTTTTGCTTCAGGATATGCTTTTAAAATAGCCACTAAATTCTGAAGCTGTCCTTCAGATCCTGCTTCAAGTTCTGTAGCGCTTCCCAATTTAAAGTTTACATGGTCAAAATTATACCACGTTTTCTTTAAAGCAGCATCATCTTTAGCATTCTTATAACCACCGGATTTTAAGAATGCAATCATATTGTCTTCCATTCCTCCTTTATATCCTTTTAAAGAAACACCGTTTAAATCGATATTCTCATCAACTTTAGCGTTTGCAGACTTCATTGAAGCTGTATCCGATGTTTTAGCGTTTACCGTATCTGTAACCACTTTGCCGGAGTCCGTCATAGTAGTGGTTGTTGTAGTCCCTTTTTTATCACACTGCTTCCAGATGAAGTAACCTACAGCGATTAGAAGCAATAATGGAAGAAGCCATTTCCAGATAGAACCTCCGCCATCATTATTGTTCCTGTCGGGAAATGTTCCGTTAGGAGCTGTACTTCTGGTAACTTCAATTTTTGGTTCTTCCTTAGCAGGAGCTTTTATTGCATCGCCGTCATTATCAAATTTGTATCTTGCATCCCAGTCTCCCATATTTAAAGAAGCCAGAGAAAGTCCGGCAGGTAATAATGAAGAAATAACTCCTTTCTGGTCACCAAGTAAATTTGAGATTCCTGATTTATCCAGATTATTATCAGCGGCATATTTTCCAATAGAACCTAAAGTTGCTCCTGTAACTAAATTTAAAAGAGAACTTGAAGAATTATTGCTGATCCCTGCGTAAGAAGCAATGCCATTTACCAAACCGCTCAGTTTATCGCCGAAAATTAAAGACAGTAAACTTGAAATGATTGAATTGTTGGAAGAACCACCCATCAGATTACCTAAAATTCCATTAGAAGAAGCTCCTGAAATTGCATCCAAAACGGCAGGATTATCTGAATTGTTTGCTAAACCTCCCACAACGGCAGGCAATAAACCTCCGATTGCTTTTGAAATGGCAGACTCACTTTCCCCAAACTGTGATGCAGCCTGAGACACTAAAGCAGGACCTAATTGTCCTTTAATTAAATCAATAACATTTAAAGACATAATAAATTTATTTTAAAGATTAATGTTGTAATAAATTTAAACAAAAAATAGTCCACTTATTGATTTTTAAAAAAAATCTGCAAAAATTTCAGGAATTTTTGCAGATTTAATAATTTTTTATGTTAAGTCTTAATATGCTTTTGCGAATAAAACACGTCTTTTAGATGGTTTTCCGGAAATTAAGGAAACGCCTTCTTCAATATCATCGTCCAAAGGAATACATCTTATTGTTGCTTTGGTTTCATCCTTAATTTGTTCTTCTTCTTCAACCGTTCCGTCCCAATGTGCATAGATGAATCCTCCTTTTTCTTCCAGAACTTTTTTGAATTCTTCGTACGTATCTACTTTCGTAATGTTGTTTTTTCTGAACTCAAATGCTTTGTTGTAGATATCCTGCTGAATAGTTTTCAGTAATTCTTCAATGTAAGCATCTAAACCGTCAATAGAACGGACTTCTTTTGTTAAATTATCTCTTCTTGCAATTTCCACAGATCTGTTTTCAAGATCTCTTGGTCCCATTGCAATTCTTACTGGTACACCTTTTAATTCATATTCTGCGAATTTCCAGCCCGGTTTGTTCTGTGTATCGTTATCAAATTTTACAGAAATTCCTTTTGCTCTCAATTTAGCCTGAATATCTAAAGCCACTTCGCTGATCTGTGCCAATTGTTCTTCTCCTTTAAAAATAGGAACAATCACAACCTGAATCGGAGCCAGAGTAGGAGGAAGCACCAATCCGAAATCATCGGAGTGTGTCATAATCAAAGCCCCCATCAAACGGGTTGAAGTTCCCCACGATGTTGCCCATGCATGTTCAATTTTACCCTCTTTATTAGTGAATTTCACATCAAATGCTTTTGCGAAATTTTGACCTAAAAAGTGAGACGTTCCTGCCTGTAAAGCTTTTCCGTCCTGCATCAATGCTTCAATACAATAGGTTTCGTCTGCTCCGGCAAATCTCTCTGAAGGTGTTTTCAATCCCTGAATCACAGGAATTGCCATAAAGTTCTCTGCAAAATCTGCATATACTTTATTCATTTTTTCAGCTTCTTCAATTGCTTCATCTTTTGTAGCGTGAGCAGTATGACCTTCCTGCCACAAAAATTCTGCTGTTCTTAAGAAAAGACGGGTTCTCATTTCCCAACGGACAACATTCGCCCACTGGTTGATTAATATAGGTAAATCTCTGTAAGACTGGATCCAGTTTTTATAAGTATTCCAGATAATTGCTTCAGAAGTAGGACGTACAATAAGTTCTTCCTCCAGTTTAGCGTCCGGATCTACAATAAGCTTGGAAGGGTTATCCGGATCTGTTTTCAATCTGTAGTGGGTAACAACCGCACATTCTTTAGCAAAACCTTCTGCGTTTTTTTCTTCAGCCTCAAACAAGCTCTTGGGCACAAAAAGCGGGAAATAAGCATTAACGTGACCTGTTTCTTTGAACTTTTTGTCCATTTCGTCACGCATTTTTTCCCAGATCGCATAGCCGTATGGTTTAATCACCATGCATCCTCGTACTCCTGAGTTTTCAGCTAAGTCGGCTTTTACCACCAACTCATTATACCATTTGCTGTAATCTTCGCTTCTTGAGGTTAATTTTGCCATTATTTTTTTTAATTTTTTTAACTTTTTTATGTTATTGTTATCTAAAAATAAAAATCTATTTTTGATAGATTTTTATAACCGTGTTTTGGTACATTTTTAGTACAGATTGCAAATATAATTTAAATTAAAAATTTTTACGTTATCATGAAAAAAAATATACATAAAAATTTACTAGGAATTTTAAGATCCAAAGGGATTTTAGCAATATCCGGTGGATTGTTACTTATGTCCTGCGGCGCTCAGATGGGCGGCTACAGCGAGACGGACGGCGTTTATTACGACCCGAATAAAGACACACTTCCTGAAGGGGTAATTATTAATGACAGAGGAAACAGGGTAGGAGAAGAATACAACTATTATCAGGATGATACCAATGTAATCCAGAATGCCGAAGCAAATGCTAAGGAAGGGAGATACAGCGACTGGAATAACTACAACTGGAATACCACAGCTACAGATTCAGACTGGGGAAGCTATGCAGGAAGCCAGACCAACTATTATAACAATTCCTGGGGATGGGGTTCTCCATGGGGATGGGGAGGATGGTATGGAGGCTATAATCCTTACTGGGGATATGGTGGCTATGGCGGCTGGAACATCGGACTTTCCTGGGGATGGGGAGGTTCCTGGGGATGGGGCTGGAATATGGGATGGGGATATTCTCCATACTGGAGCTACAATCCATATTGGGGTTGGGGTGGATATTACGGCAATCCTTACTGGGGTTACGGAGGATACTGGGGAGGAGGATATTATGCACCCATGTATAGAAGAAGCGGATCTAACGGCAGAGGCTTTAATTCATATAACGGTGGTTTTGCCAGCAAATATGGCGTAGGTTCCGGAGGTTTCAGAAGAAGCACCAACAATGCAGGCGGATTCAGAGATTCTAACTCGAATTACGGAGGTTTCAGAAATTCCGGCAACAGTGGAGGCTTCAGACAAGGAGACAGTAATGTGGGCGGTTTCAGAAATCAAAGTCAAAGCGGCATAAGATCTCAGGGAGGCTTTAGAAACCCGAATCAGAGTCAGCCAAGACCAAGCTACAATTATCCGCAACAATCGCAGCCAAGATACAATGATGGAGGTTTTAGAAATAACGGAGGCTTCAATAATTCCAACAGCGGAGGCGGCTTCAGATCAGGAGGCGGAGGCTTCGGTGGCGGAAGCGGTGGCGGCGGCGGATTCAGATCCGGCGGTGGCGGCGGAGGCGGTTTCCGAGGCGGCAGATAATTTTAAAAAGCAAAAACTATTCAAAAAATAATGTTAAAAAAATCTTTAGCAATAATGAGTATTTCTGCTGCATTTTTTGCGCAGGCTCAAGATGTTTCTGTGATTAGAAATACAGTGGATGTTTATTCTAATGCCCCGAATGTAGGTTCAGCTAAATTTAACGCAATGGCTGGCTCAAACGGAGCTTTGGGAGGTGATGCAAATTCGCTGCTTACCAATCCTGCGGGTTTGGGAGTAGCCATTTCAGGAGAAATTTCCGGAACATTATCTATCACCAATAACAAGAATACGTCTACTTATGCAGGTTCATCTTTCGGATACAGTGTCAACAAAGGAGATCTTGGGAACTTAGGAGCTGTAATGACGTTTCAGTTATTAAGTGAAAGTGCCTGGAAGTTTATCAATATCGGGGTTAATTATTCTAACCAGTCTATTGAAAATTATATTGAAACTCCGGGAAATAGTAATCTAGTATATGATTTTCCTGATGGTAAAAGTTCATCTTTCGGCAGACATGCCTATGACAGATATGGATATTTATCAAAAACAAGTGTTGGGGTAGGTGCAAACTACAACAATAACCTTTATCTGGGAGCAGGATTGAATTTCTTTAATTCTTCCATTGACCAGTCGGATACAGCAATGTTCAATTCTTTGTCGGATGGAAGTTCAGAGTACTTCAGTAAGCAGAATACGCCATTCTATGAAAAAGGAAACGGTTTCTCGGCTTCATTGGGGGTGATCGGAAAATTAAGTCCGAATTTCAGATTGGGAGCAGCTTTAGAAACGCCTACTTTCTGGAATATAGACAGAAGCTACAACTTCTATAATGATCCGGTTTATGGAGATGATACTGCTGTTGAAAACAGAAAATTAACGACTCCTTTAAAGGCTACTGTGAGTGCTGCATTTATCGCGAGCAAGAGTTTTGCCCTGAATGTAGATTATACATTAGGTCTAACAAAGCCTAAATATAAAGTGTACGGAGATGCCGAAACTGAGCTGAACGACTTCTTTAAAGAAAATTACAAAAATCTGTCAGAAGTAAAGATTGGTGCGGAATACAGGGTTAAACAGTTCAGACTGAGAGGAGGTTATTCTTATGCTTCGAGTCCGTTTGATGCTTTAACGGTAAACCGATACTCGAATAATGGAAGTGTTGATAAAAATCAGTCATATAGTAATCTGATCTTAAACGACAGAAATGCTTTGTCTTTCGGTCTGGGATATGATTTCAGATCATTCTATATTGATGCATCATATCAGAACGTTACTTCAAATTATACCAATCCGTTCTTATACGGTAAAGTAGACGGTAATTACGAAGCAGGATATTATTCTCCAAATCATTTAATCTCAAGTGATGCTTTCGCAGTGTCTGATGTAAAAAATGTAAGAAACAATTTCTTTATTACAGTAGGATGGAAATTTTAATTTCCCGAATAAGTAATGAATAATATTCATATAAAAAGCTCTGAACTTAAATTCAGAGCCTTTTTATTTTCATTAAGTTGATTACCTTAAGTTCGATATAATAAGATTGAAAATTAATTGATTATCAAACTACTGTATTTCATTAATTGTGTTAGTCTTCGGTTCAATGTAAAATTGTCAGATCAAAATTGACTTTAATAGAAATTTAATTAAATTTTGGCTATAGTCTATTTCTATTGTATATTGCTTTTACATCGGATTCACGTTGTTTAGTGGTGATGTCCTATTGGTGCATGACTGTGAAAGAGATGCATGACTAAGGCTAATGAAACTCCTAAAATAACAAGTCCTATTTTCACCCAGTCGATGTTATGGTTCTTATTGCTTTCAAAGATAATTACCGAAGAGATATGAAGGAAAATTCCTCCTACAATAGCCAGAAAATAAGGCTGAAGATCAGGATTGAAATAATTTCCGAGCAGCATTCCCAAAGGTGAAGCAAGTGCAAAAAGCGCAACAATTAATAAGGACGGATAAGAGGGATTAGATTTCGATTCATCTTTTCGGTTAAACAAAAACGCGCCCAAAATGAACGATATCGGAAGATTGTGAAAAACAATTCCCAAGAGATAAGGTGACAATTCCTGTTCTTCGTTCGCCAAAGGAATTCCTTCAATAAAAGCATGAATGAAAAGCCCGACCATTAAAGCGACAGGCAGAATATTATGTTCGCTGTGATGATGAAAATGTCCGTGTTCAAAACCTTTGGTTAAAGCTTCAAGGATCATTTGCAGTAAAACACCGCCGATCACGAAAATGCCCAGACTTCCTCCCGTTTCTGAAGTATAGACTTCAGGAAATACTTCATTCAGACAAATGGTAATCAGAAATCCGGCACTTAAAATCAAAAGATTTTTTGCCAGTTTTTCTTTTTTACCGAAATGCTTTCCCAGAAAAACTCCAGTAATAACGCTTAAAACCAGTAAAAGTACGGTAATCATTATTTTTTCTTGAATAAATTAATGCAACGCAGAGAAGTTTCTTTGTTAAAATCGTTCAGCTGATAATCTCCCCAGATTTTTATTCTCTCAAAACCACATTCAGCTGCATAGGAATTGATCGCATCCAGAGTATGAAGTTTTACTTTTTCGAAGAAATGATACGGCTTTCCGTCTGCTTCAAATTGAATGTCCTTTACAATATGCCTGCCTTCAATTTTCTTTTTTATTCTAAATTCAATATCTCCGCGAACGATGGTAGATTCCGGAACGATGCTTTTTCTTACATATTCTTCATTCAGATAATCCAGAACAAAATATCCGCCCGGTTTTAATGCATTATAAACCGACTGAAACACTTTTTTGTCATCATTTTCATTATCAAAATATCCGAAACTGGTAAAAAGATTAAAAACAGCGTCCATCGGATCTGCGTCTATCGGGTTTCTCATGTCGTGAACATCAAAAAGCAAGGTCTGATTCTCAAACTGCTTATCGAATTCTATACTCTGTCTCGAAAGATCAAGTCCTAAAACATCATATCCGAGTTTATTAAGAAAAACCGAATGTCTTCCCTT
Source organism: Chryseobacterium sp. VD8 (assembly GCF_037149975.1). Taxonomy (NCBI): domain Bacteria; kingdom Pseudomonadati; phylum Bacteroidota; class Flavobacteriia; order Flavobacteriales; family Weeksellaceae; genus Chryseobacterium; species Chryseobacterium sp. VD8. The sequence goes on from NZ_JBBCQL010000020.1 coordinate 8,989, forward strand.
ACCACAAGCGAGATCGATGATTTTTGAGTTCGACGGAAGCTGCAGTTCGGCAGTAAGTTTTGTGATGAAATTTTCCGCTTCTGTATAGTCTCTGTTGCTGTACAGTACATGATAATAAGGGGTATCAAACCAAGATTCAAACCATTCCATACTGCAAAAATAGTGTTTTTTGAGCGATTGTATGCTGTTGCGAAGCTATGGTTTTTGTAGTTGCAGTGATTTGTATAAACTATAAACTGAGAACCAACCACTAAAATTGCTATTTTTGCAGAATGAATACAGAAAATATACAGATTCAGATAAAAACATTCTTCGGGCTGGAACAGATCCTGGCGGAAGAGATCAAAAAGCTGGGAGGAAGGAAAGTTGAGGTTAAAAACCGTGCGGTAAACTGTGAAGGAGATTTGGGCTTTTTATACAAGATCAATTACTCTGCGAGAACAGCCTTGAAAATTTTGGTTCCGATTCATGAATTTAAGGCTTTCAATCAGCACCAGTTTTACGACAGGCTTTTCAAATTCAACTGGGAAGAATTTATGGATGTGGATCAGTCTTTTGCAATTGATTCTACCGTAAATTCTGAAACATTTAAGCATTCTCAGTTCGTAACGCTGAAAATGAAAGATGCTATTGTGGATTATTTTCAGGAAAAATTCAAAAAACGCCCGAATGTAGAAACCAAAAATCCGGATATTAAATTCCACCTTCATATCGACAGAGAGTTAATTACCATTTCTCTGGATTCTTCGGGAGATCCTTTATTTAAAAGAGGATACAGAAGAGAGCAGGGAGAAGCTCCGATTAATGAAGTTCTGGCAAGTGGAATGCTTCAACTGGCGGGTTGGGACGGAAAAGGTAATTTCCTTGATCCGATGTGCGGTTCGGGAACACTTTTAATTGAAGCGGCAATGATTGCTTTGGATCTTCCTGCACAGATTTTCAGAAGGAGATTTGCTTTCCAGAACTGGAAAAATTATGATGCGGATCTTTTTACCAAGATTAAAGAATTCAGAATCAACAGGGTGAAAGAGTTTACCGGAAAGATCGTTGGCTACGATATTGATGCCAGAATGCTGAATGCGGCAAGAATGAACATCGAAGCAGCAGAAATGGAAGACGTGATTGAAGTAAAGAAACAGAATTTCTTTGATTCCAAAAAAGAACTTTTCCCTTTGTTAATGGTCTTCAATCCGCCTTACGACGAAAGAATTTCTATTAATGATGATGATTTTTACAAGAAAATAGGCGATACTTTCAAAACCCATTATCCGAATACATTGGCATGGCTGATTTCTTCTGATTTGGAAGCGGTAAAGAAAATCGGTCTTCGTCCGTCAAGAAAAATCAAGCTTTTCAACGGAAAACTGGAAACCAGATTTTTGCAGTATGAAATGTATGAGGGAACGAAGAAAGTTCATAAATTAGAAGAAAAATAAAGTGAAAACCTTCCCATTTCGGAAGGTTTTTTTTATTTCTGTTCCAGCTTTGCAATTCTATCTTTTAACTCCTGAATTTCTTTTTTCAGTAAGGAAATGTATTCCTGTTGGTTTTCAAGCAGGTATTCCGGAACGTTACAATATATATTATTGCTTCCAATATAGTTGCCGGAATTATTTTCAAAGTTTTGATGAATTGAATTCTCTTTTTCAGATTGTTTAATTTCATCTACTTCTACGTCCAGTAATTTTGCGATACGTTCCCATTCTTCGTCTTTGATCTCAACTTCACCTTTTTCTTTACGAAGATAATGAGTTTGGCTGATTTTAAGATGTTCGGCAATATCCTGTTGAGAGAAATTTTTTTCTTTCTTTCCTTGATTAATTTTTCTTTTATCATCGGGATTTTTTCATAAATTTAAAATAAAATTATGCGAATAAATTCGAATAATTTAAATTTGGTTTTTATTAGTTAGGGATATAGATTTGTATGAAAGTTTTCCGGAAGAACTTTAAAGAAAATTTTTATCAACAATTAAAAAAACAATTATGAAAAAAGCACTTATGTTTAGTATGGTATTTTTAGGAATATCAACTGTATTTGCATTTCCATTTCGTCCGTCTTGTGGAAAAACAACAGTAGAAGTTATCGGAACCGGAGGAATGACTAATCAACAACTAGCAAACTATCTAGCGCAAATCAATTATGATTTATGTGATGTTTGGCCATCTCATATTATAATTTACTCACATTAATAAATAAGGCAGTCCGTTAATAGGGATTGCCTTTTAAAATAAACCAATGAAACAAGTACTTTTTTTCTGCGTCATTTTTATTTCGATTATCGGTAAATCTCAAACGCCTTTTAATGTGGAATATGAAGCAGATTATAAATTAGTTTATAAAGACCAGAATATACCAAATGCACCTACTCAGGATGCTGCATTTGCTTTATTGATGAACAGGGAAGAATCTTACTTTAAAAATTTAAATAAATATGTCAGTGATTCTTTAAAATATGAAAGAAAATTAAATGATAAAAGTAGTTATAATGACTATTTGAGATATTTTACTCCTTTTGATGAAAATATAGGCATTACCTCAGCTAAGATATATGTTACCGTACCCATTTCAGGGAAGAACTATAAATATGAAGAAAGTAATGATATGAATTGGAAGTTGGAAAATGAATATAAAAAAATCGGAAAATATAAATGTCAAAAAGCTACGGCTAAAAAATATGGCAGAACGTGGACCGCGTATTTCACAAATGAAATACCTTTTCCTTATGGTCCTTACAAATTCAGTAAATTGCCTGGATTGATTTTAGAAGTTTTCGATGACAAAAAAGATTATGTTTTTACACTGTATAAATTTGGAAAAAGAAAATATCTCTGCAAGTCCGCAAACATGAATTCAAAAGCAGAAGCCATACAGAAACAAAAAATTTTTGATTACAAAAGAAAAGAAATGGGCAATCCTAACAAATATTTAGAACATATTGGAGATGAGGAAACAAGACAATTATTAATAAAGAAAAGTTCAGAAAAAGCGAAGAGATATAATCCTATTGAACTCAGTATTTATTGATATGTAAATTTTAAAAGCCTTCTATTTGTGGAAGGTTTTTTTATGATTTTTTAAATAAAAAATATATTTTTGTCAAAAAAACTCAAGCCATGAATTGGAATTTTCTGGATATTTTAGACATTGTATTCGATGCTTTGGAATTGTTTGGAAGTAATTCTTCTTCAGATCTTAGTTATCACGAAAAGCCAAAAAAGTATTTTACAGAAAAATTAAGTGCAGTATTTCTTTTTTCTTCGGGGGTTTTATTTTTTTTCGTATTCAAAGATCCATTGTCTTCTGAAAAATATGTTCAGACATTAATTGTTGCTTCACTTATTGGAGCTGCCATTTCATTTTTATTATTTTTTGTTTTACATTCTTTAGAAAAATACTATTTCAAGAGTGTTTTTCAGTGGCTTTTTTTCAGTGTTTCTGTACTATCTTTTTTTATTTCTTTGGTTTTGTGGGTTTATTTTAAATCAGGACTGTTTGTTTAATTTTATTTCCAATCCTCGACTCTGGAAAGTAAAAAAATGACTAAATAGAGTAAAAATCCTCCGACTATAATTTTAGCTCCCAAAAACAGATCTTCATCATCTTTATTGTTAATAGGTTGTAGAAAAACCCCTGAATAATCGGATACTGCTTTGCCATAGCTATCATAATCAGGATCTGTTATAGTAAGATATTTGAATGTTTTTATTTTTTGAAAATCATAGTTTTGCATTTCAGATTTAATTCTGTTCATAAATATACCCATTTGCATTTCTTCGGGAATAAAATTTGTATCAGAAAGTTCTTCAAACTTCAGAGAATAGTAAGTATTGCTGTTAGGAATAAAATGGTACAGAAAATAAATCTGTAAATAACGGGTTCCGTTATTTGTGTTTTCTTTTATCGTTTTATAAATAATTGGTTCATTGATGACCTCAAATTTCGCGATAAATAATTTGGGACTTCTTGATTCATAAATCTTTTCTACTGTAGTAGTTTTTGCCTTTACACCTTCTTTGTAACTGTTCATAAGATTCATAACACCAAATTGTATTATTAAAATACAAAGCAGCGATGGAAATAAAATGATATCTTTTCTTTTTTCACTAAGCCTAAATTTTTGGATGAATTTCATCTCAATAGAATAAGTAGGAATTAATGTAAATAAGATGGCAAATATCCATGTTCCGAATCCAAATTTTGGAGGAAAAGGATGAATATTAAATAACCAATATGAGGGTATAAAAATAAAGGAAGTTGTAATTAAGCCAATAATAAAAATTATAATAGAATATTTAAATTCTCTAAAACCACTCATCACATTTATGTTTAAAGATCAAAAATACTCAAAAAACAGCTATTACGGTGTAATGTTATTGTTTATCATCTTAAATTAAGCTGTTAATTTCCAAAATCTTTTTGCTCATTCCTTCCTGAATAAGTAATTTTGAAAAATTTTCAGATTTGAAGCCTACCATTTCCATTATCGTTGCTATTTTTAACCGTAAAGACGAACTTTTTGAACTCCTGAATTCTCTTACTGCACAGACAGACAAAGAGTTTGAGATTATTATCGTGGATGACGGCTCATTAATCGATTTAAAACCAACGATTTCAAAGTTCGAAAGTTTTTTAAACATTAAATATTTCCGGAAAGATAATTCAGGGCCCGGTTTATCCAGAAATTACGGTGCGAGAAGAGCGGAAAATGAATGGCTTGTTTTTGTGGACAGTGATGTAATTGTAGAGAACGATTACATCGAAAACATCAAAAAAGATATTCTTGAAATTCCATGTGATGCTTTTGGAGGAGCAGATAAGGCGCATAAAGGTTTTAATTTAATGCAGAAAGCCATTTCTTATTCAATGACTTCTGTTTTTACAACTGGCGGAATCAGAGGAAGTAAAAAAGCCGTTTCAAAATTTCAGCCCAGAAGCTTCAATATGGGCGTAAAAAAGGAAGTATTTGAAAAAGTCGGTGGTTTTTCAGAAATGAGAATAGGAGAGGACCCGGATCTTTCCATGACGCTTTGGGAAAATGGCTTTAAAACTGCTTTCTTTGATGATATTGCAGTCTATCACAAACGAAGAGTAGATTTCGGAAAATTTTCGAAACAGGTGTACCAGTTTGGCTGTGCAAGACCAATCCTTAATCAAAGACATCCGAATTATGTAAAGATTTCATTTGCATTTCCTACCTTGTTTATGCTAGGTTACGTGATGGGATTTATAGAATATTTCATTCTGGGAAAAGGGGTAATTCTTGCATTTTATGGTTTATATACGTTCATGGTACTTTTCCATGCTTTGTGGATCACCAAAAACATCAGCATTGCAGGAATGGCGGTAATCTCCACCTACATCCAGATGTTTTCTTACGGTTATGGTTTCTTAAAATCGTGGATTTTATTAAATATTTTAAGGATGAAACCTGAAGATGCCTTCCCGAAGCATTTTCATAAAGTTTGATTTTACCACTAAAATTTTTAATGAATTACTTTTTAGCGTAAATTTTTTGACGCAAAGATTTTTTAGCAAAGCTTTAATTTAGTCAGTAAAGGCAAATAAATTTGCTACGCAAAGCTTGAAAAATACGCTTTATCAAAGCAACTTATTGATTCTTCTTTGCTCCCTTAAATAAGGGGTATTTAAATTAAACTTTGCGTTAAAAAAAACTATGATTTTCGATTACAGCAAATATTGCTCTGTAGGCACGAAATTTATCTAAAAAAAAATAAAAGCTGTCGAAATCAACAGCTTTTTTACAATAATTAGGATATGGGGATGGTTTCATGGCTGAGAACACCTGTTTTAATCATGCATTCTCTCATCTTTTCATACGTTCGTTCGATATCGTGATCCAGCCCTATTGAGAATCTGATCAGTCCATCGGAAATTCCCATCGCAGCACGTTCTTCCTCCGGAATTTCAGAAGAAGTGGAGCTTCCTGAGCATGAGAATAAAGTTTTATAAAAGCCTAAACTTACCGCAAGATAACCCAGATTTTCCTGCTGCATCAGTTCCATCAGTTCATTCGCTTTTTCTGTGGTTCCCGCGTCTAAAGTCAGCAAACCGCCGAATCCGTACTCTTCGTGCATCATCGTTTTCATCAGTTCGTGGTTTTTATGAGATTTCAATCCGGGGTAAGAAACGCGCAGTCCGTCGTTTTCAAATCTTTGAGCAAGATACATTGCATTGTAACTGTGCTGTTTCATTCTGATGTGAAGCGTTCTGAGATTTTTAAGAATACTTGCAGAACGAAGACTGTCCATCGTAGGTCCCAACAGCATACACGCTCCGTTATTTACGTTTTTCGTATCGTTAATGAACTCCTGAGTTCCGCAGTACACTCCGCCAACGGTATCGCTGCTTCCGTTGATAAATTTCGTTAAAGAATGGATCACGATATCTGCGCCCAAAAGCTTTGGTGAAATGGAAAGCGGAGAGAACGTATTGTCTACGATCAGTTTCAGATTATGCCTTTTACAGATTTCAGAAAGTTTTCTCAGGTCAGCAACTTCTAAAAGCGGATTGCTAACACTTTCACAGTAGATGATTTTTGTGTTCTCGGTAATTGAGTTTTCAACAGATTCAAAATTATTGATATCGACAAACGTCGTCTGAATATTAAATGGCGGAAGAAAATTTTTCATAAAAGCATACGTTCCGCCGTAAATTGTTCTGCTCGAAATAATATGATCTCCGCTTTTGCAGACCTGCATCAGAACCGAAGTAATCGCTCCCATTCCCGATGCGGTAACGTTGGCCGCTTCCGTATTTTCAAGCTTAGCCAAAGCCTGTGCAAGATACAGATTCATCGGGGAAGAATGTCTTGAATACAAATAACATCCTTCTGCATTTCCTTCGAAAGTATCGAACATCGTTTTTGCAGAAAGAAAAGTATAGGTAGAACTGTCTGAAATTGATGGGTTTACTCCGCCAAATTCACCGAAATACTGTAGATCCTGTATTTCGTTGGCTGCATTAAAGTCGTTCATATCGTTTAAATTTTTTATGCTATAAATATGAATAACCTTCAGAATTATTACAATAAAAATTTAAATTATTAGAATATAAAACTATTAAAATTTAGATTAATAGAAAAAAAGTTTATTATATTTGAATTTAATAAACATTTGATTAAAATTTATCTATGAGTTTTGATGATACCGATAAAAAACTGCTCCTTTTTCTGCAGGAAGATTCCAAACAAACCACCAAAGAACTGTCTCATAAGTTAGGTTTGTCTGTTACGGCTGTTTATGAACGCATCCGGAAACTCGAAAATACAGGAGTGATTTCAAAATATGTTGCGATTCTGGACAGGAATAAAATCCAACGAAATTTCATTGTACTCTGTCATATCAAACTCGCTCAGCACAAAAAAGAATACGTCCTTCAGTTCGAAAAAGAAGTGATGAATTTAGAAGAAGTAACCGAATGTTTTCACGTGAGCGGAGACTACGATTATATCTTGAAAATCGGGGTAAAAGATATGGAAGACTATCGAAATTTTATGCTTACGAAGCTTACCACATTGCAGCATATTGCAAGTACCCACAGCTCTTTTATGATCTCTGAAGTAAAAAATACAACCGCAATTATTTTGTAGGTGCAAAAGTCTTTTTTAGGAGCTGTTTCCCGCTTTCCGCACTCGCTATTTTCGTGATCTAGGGTTGCGGCGGCAAAGCCGCCGCAACCCTAGATCCATGAAAATGAGCTCAGACAAAGCTGCAATCGGGGCTAAACCGCGGTCTTAATTTCAATTGAAGACAATTAATTAAACCAAAACCCCATTCTTAGAAGCGATAGGATCAGGCAAATCCGTTTCTCCTGTCATTTGCAGAAGATCAATCTCAATCGTTCTGCAGATCGAAAGCATCGGAATATCAAACATAAGACCCTCAAAAGGATTTTCAGAATAATCTCCAACCAGCTCCATAATAATATAAATCCAGCCAATTGTAATACAAAACGGAATCGAAGCCCAGATTCCCCAGTCTCCTAACTTGGCAAATTCACTCACCAAACCTAACGGAAGCAGCATAATAAAAATGACATTAAAAACGAAGGCGGTACTTGCAAACTGTCTTGGCAAAGGAAACTTTTTAATCCTTTCCGCCTGCCCCTGCAGCGTATAAAATTCATTAAGACAATCCTGCAGTTGCTTTTGGTTGAAGTCTGAAATAACGTTCATGTTTTTAAGCTCATTAATGTCTTTCGACTGCTGAGCAATAAGATAAGTCGCGAAATTTTTATACTGAGACTGCAATTCAGTTTCCTCTTCAGACAAGTATTTGTTGAGGAAAATAGGCGTTCTTCCATAATCAGGAAAACCCGCCTTTATCAGTCGGTTACGCTTATAATCCACACTTTTGAACCGATCTTGTTCTACTTTAATATGTTCCCACTCTGTAGGAATCAGGAGTTGCTCCCTTAACTGATACAGCCATGCAATATGACGGAAAACGATTTTCTTTCTGCGGTCTTCCAGACCAAATGCTCCTACTTTTTCTTCTTTGGTATCAAAAGCATAAACCATCGATCCAAGCATTCTGCTGGAATTTACAATTCCGCCCCAAATTTTTCTTGCCTCCCACAATCTGTCGTAGGCCTGATTATTTTTAAAACCTACCAGAAAAGCTTCTGCAGTACCAATTAATGCTACCGGAACCCACGGAATAATCATCCAGTCCCAATGGAAAAAGTGAAAAAGCACAGCAATTAAAGTGCACCAGATTGAAATCAGAATCACATGAAATCCTGATAAATTGAGAACCTGTCGGTAATTAACGTATTTTGTTGTAATCATATTTGTGCAATTTAATTTTGAACCAGCAAAAAACTTAGCAAAACAGATACCATGTTTTGAAACAGAATTTGAAAAACTTTCACTGGCAGCATATAAATATAAGAAATTAAGACACAAAAAAACCTCTAAAAAAAATTTAGAGGCTTACAATTTTTATTTCAAGCTGAATTAATATTTCAGCATTTCTTCAATTTTATTGGACAGCTTTTCCGCATTCGGAAGCATTTCCTTTTCAAGCACCAAATTGATAGGAACCGCAGGAACATCCAGAGAACCCATCGTTTCTACTGGTGCATCAAGATATTTAAAGCAGTTTTTCGAAATTCGGTGAGCAAAAGCTTCCGCAAAAGAATTGTTTAATTGTTCTTCCGTTAAAACAATACATTTTCCATGCGCTTTTACCCCCTCAAAAACCAGTTCTTCATCCAGAGGAATCAGGGTTCTTAAATCAATCACTTCAACTCTTCCATTGAAATTTTTCGCTGCTTCTTTTGCCCAGTAAATCCCCATTCCGTAAGTAACAATTAATAAAGTTCTGCCTTTTTCGGTTTCCTCTTTATCCGCTTCAATAATTACTTTTCCTTTTCCGAAAGGTAAAATATAATCTTCCGCAGGTTCAATGGTTTTTGCATCCTCCGTTCCCGGAACCTTGCTCCAGTACAACCCTTTATGTTCAAGCATAACCACCGGATTCGGATCGTAGTAGGCTGCTTTTAATAAGCCTTTGAAATCTGCCGCATTGCTCGGATAGGCAATTTTAATCCCTTTGATATTCGCTAAAATACTTTCAACACTTCCGCTGTGGTAAGGACCGCCGCCGCCGTAAGCTCCGATCGGAACACGGATGATATTGCTTACAGGAAATTTTCCCTGACTTAAATAACTCGATTTGGAAATTTCTGTAATTAACTGATTGATTCCCGGATAAATATAATCCGCAAACTGAACTTCAACAATCGGTTTTAATCCGACTGCGCTCATTCCTGCTGTAGAACCAATAATATAAGCTTCCTGAATCGCAGTATTGAAAACCCTTTTGCTGCCGAATTTTTTTCCTAACGTTACCGTTTCACGGAAAACTCCTCCGATTCTTTCCCCAACATCCTGTCCGTACAGCAAAGCTTCCGGATGTTTCCACATCAATTCCTGAATGGCGTGAATCGCAGCATCTACCATCACAATTTTTTCTCCGCCTGCTGGTTCTTTGGTTCCTACTTCTTCTGTAATCGGTGTTGGTGCGAAAACATGATTCATTACACTTTCAGGCTTCGGATCTTCTGCATTTTTAGCCTTTTCAAAAGCTTCTTCAGCTTCAAGGCGTGCTTTTTTCGTAATCTGTTTTAGTAATTCCTCATCAACTCCGGATTCAATCAAATGATTTCTTAGAATATTTCCCGGATCTTTTGCTCTGTGTTTGGTTAAATCTTCCTCGTCTCTGTAAAACTCTCTTCGTACTCCGGATGTGTGGTGACCAATTAAAACTGTTTTTGCGCAAACCACCAAAGGTTTTCTTTCAGTTCTTACAAAATCCACCGCTTTTTTCATTACTTCAAAGCTTTCCACGAAATCTGTTCCGTCTACTCTCATTCTGCTTAAACCCGTGAAACCGGCTACAAAATCATAGGCATCGCACGTTCTTGCTTCCTCCTTGGTTACGGAAATTCCCCATTCATTATCCTGAACAAGGAAAATAATAGGCAACTGATGTAAAGCCGCAAACTGGAAAGCTTCACTTACTTCACCCTCCGTAACAGAATTGTCGCCCAGACTGCAGATTACCACAGGATTATTTTCAAACTGCTGCAATTCGAAATCCTGAATATATTTAATTCCCTGCGCAACTCCCGTTGTCGGAATGGTCTGCATCCCTGTCGCAGAACTCTGATGAATAATTTTTGGTTTATTTTCGTCCCTGCTTGAAGGGTGTGAGTAGTAAGATCTTCCTCCGGAAAAAGGATCATAAGCTTTTGCCAGCAATTGAAGCATCAACTGATAAGGTTCAAAACCGATTCCTAAAAGTATGCTTTCATCACGGTAATATGGGGAAACCCAGTCTTCTTTTTTTAACTGATAAGCCGTTGCCAATTGAATAGCTTCATGACCTCTTGATGTGCTATGAACGTATTTACAGACATTTCTGTTTTCTTCATAAATGTCTGCCATTGCTTTGGCAAGCATCATGTGGTTATAAGCCTTGAGTAATATATCTTGAGAAACCTTTTCGTGAAGTGTATTTTCCATAGAAAGCAAAGATAAACAAAAAATCAAAATACTAACAATCGTTAGTGTTTTTCGGTAATCTGTTGTTTTTCAATGTTCTTGGATGTGTGATTTGCGTTAAAACCTGATTTGTCAAAATCAGATATACATACCATGATTCAGCAGCATTTATAAAAACTAATTCCAAAAGACAAAAAATTAAAGTAACTTTACATTCTCTTTTTAATAAAAGCTAGAAAAATTACATGTATTTAGTTTTTGACACAGAAACCACAGGTTTACCGAAGAATTTCAACGCTCCGCTTTCAGATTCAGATAACTGGCCAAGAATGGTGCAGATTGCGTGGCAGTTGCATGATGATGACGGAACATTAATTGAAAATCAGGATTATATTATAAAACCGGAAGGGTATGATATTCCCTTCAATGCCGCGAGAATTCACGGGATTACAACAAAAATCGCCAATGAGGAAGGTCGTGATCTCGAAGAAATTTTAAATGAATTTTCTAAAGTTTTAGAAAAAGTAAGAGTGGTCTCCGGACACAATGTGGAGTTCGATTACAACATTGTGGGAGCCGAATTTTACCGTAAAAATATCAAAGACAACCTTCAGGAAAAGCCCAAAGCCGATACGATGATTCTGGGAACAGATTTCTGTCAGTTGGGAGGCGGAAAAGGAGGAAGGTACAAAGCTCCGAAGCTGGAAGAGCTTTACGAAAAATTATACGGTCATAAATTTGATGAAGCGCACAACGCTGCTGCCGACGTAAATGCAACGGCGCAGGTTTTCTTCGAAATGATGAGAATCGGGATCATTCCTGTGGAAGTGCTGAAAACTTCGGAAGATCAGCTTGCCTATTTTAAAACGCTGTATCCGGATCCGATAAAGCCTTTCAATATTGTTATCAGAAGGCAGGTTGCAGATTTTCACAACAAGAAGAAACAGCAGGACTTCGGAAGTATTGATGAGATCGATCTCGGAAAATATTTCAATTTTGATAACCACAGTGTTTTCTCTACTTTAACGGCTACCACAAGTATCAATGATTTAATTAAAAAAGCAACTGATGATAATTTTCCCGCCGTCGGAATGGTGGATCTGGGAAATATGATGGGTGCTTTCAAATTTGTTTCTGCGGTAGAAGGCGCAAACGGCGACCGTGCAAAAAAGCATAAAGAATACCTCGCTAAAAAACAGGAAGCGGAAGAAAAAGGCGAAGAATTCAATGAACCGGAGCCGGTTTCACAGCCTTTGATTCCTGTAGTTGGATGTGAATTTTATATTTCAGACCGTTATGAGCAGAAGCAGTTTACCAAAGATGATCCCGACCGAAGAACTCAGGTTGTCTTATTGGCAAAGGATTTTAACGGCTATAAAAATTTAGCCAAACTATCCAGTATCGGATTTCTTAAAGGATTTTATTTCGGAGTTCCGAGGGTAAGTCGGGAATTGATTGCCGAATATAAAGAAGGAGTTATTGCCCTAACTTCGGGAATTCACGGGGATATTCCGGATGCCATTTTAAATACGGGGGAACAGAAAGGTGAGGAGCTTTTCAGATGGTGGAAAGATACTTTCGGAGACGATTTTTATGTTCAGATCCAAAACCACAAATTGCCGGAAGAAGAGCATTTAAATGATGTATTATTACATTTTGCCGATAAATATAATGTTAAAATTTTAGCGCAGAATGAAACGTTCTATACCAATAAAGACGATTCTAATATTCAGGATATTGTAAGCTGCATCAAAGACGGTGAAAAGCTTTCAACGCCTGTAGGAAAAGGTTTTGGAAAAAGAAGAGGACTTGCAACCGGAGAATATTACATGAAAACGGCGGATGAAATCAAGGAAGCGTTTTTAACATATCCTGATGCATTCGAAGCGTATGAAGAATTTTTTGCAAAGTTCAAACCTTATACTTTAAAAAGAGATGTTCTCCTTCCTAAATTCGATATTCCGGAAGAATTTATTCATCCCGAAGACGATATCGATGGCGGAAAACGTGGTGAGATGGCTTATCTAACATACTTAACTTACGAAGGGGCAAAAAGAAGATATGTAGAAACCGGAATTACAGATGAGATAAAAGAACGTCTGGATTTCGAACTGGAAGTTATTGCCAATACAGGATATCCAGGTTACTTCCTGATTGTCCAGGATTTCTGTAACGAAGCCCGTAAAATGGGCGTTTGGGTAGGTCCCGGTCGTGGTTCTGCGGCAGGTTCTGCAGTAGCGTACTGTATCGGAATTACGAATGTTGACCCCATTAAATATGATCTCCTTTTCGAGAGATTCCTGAATCCGGAAAGGGTTTCCATGCCCGATATTGACATCGACTTTGATGATGAAGGACGTGATAAAATTATCAAGTGGGTGGTTGATAAATACGGAAAAACGCAGGTTGCCCAGATTATTACCTATTCGGTTTTAGGAGGTAAATCTGCAATTAAAGATGCGGGAAGAGTTTTGGATGTTCCGATTCCGGACACGAATAATATTGCTAAATTAATTCCTTCCACACCGGGAATGAATATTGCGAAAGCTTTAGCAAAATACGATAAATTAAAACCTGAAGAACAACAGCTTGTTGACGAAATGCGCTACGTTCTCGACAGTCCGAATGATGCGCGTCACGGAGTTTTGGCGAGTGCAAAAAAAATGGAAGGCTGCATCAGAAATACAGGGATTCACGCTTGTGGGGTTATCATTACACCGGAAGATGTAAGTAATCTGGTTCCTGTGACGATTGCCGCGAAAGATGCCGATATTCTGGTTTCGCAGTTTGATAACTCGGTGGCAGAAAGTGCAGGGCTTCTGAAAATGGACTTTTTAGGTCTGAGAACTTTAACCATTATTAAAGATGCTTTAAAACTGGTAAAAGCAAGATATGGAGTGGATATCGATCCCGATCTCATTCCGCTTGATGATGCAAAAACCTATCAGTTATTTAAAGAAGGAAGAACGGTCGGAATTTTCCAGTATGAAAGTCCCGGAATGCAAAAGTACATGAGAGAGCTGAAACCTACGGTTTTTGCCGACCTTATTGCCATGAATGCATTGTACCGTCCCGGTCCGATAAAATACATTCCGAATTTCATCAACAGGAAACACGGAATTGAAGAAATCGTCTACGATTTACCGGAAACAGAGGAATATTTAAAGGAAACCTACGGAATTACCGTATATCAGGAACAGGTAATGCTTTTATCCCAGAAACTGGCAAATTTCACGAAAGGGGAAGCCGATACGCTGAGAAAGGCGATGGGTAAAAAGCAGATCGATGTTCTTAATAAAATGTACCCGAAATTCATCGAAGGCGGAAGAAAAAATAACCTCAACGAAGAACGTTTAGAGAAAATCTGGAATGACTGGAAAGCTTTTGCAGAATATGCCTTCAACAAGTCTCACTCTACGTGTTATGCATTTATTGCGTATCAGACTGCTTATCTGAAAGCCAATTATCCGGCAGAATATATGGCGAGTGTGATGAGTAACAACATCAACAATACGGATTCTATCACCATGTTCATGGAAGACTGTAAAAGTATGGGTGTTGATGTTTTGGGACCGGATGTAAATGAATCTCAGTACAAATTCTCGGTAAACGAAAAAGGACAGATCCGTTTTGGTCTTGGAGCCATTAAAGGAATTGGTGAAGGTCCGAGTGAAGCCATTACAAGAGAAAGACAGAACGGAAGATTTAAAAATATCTATGATTTCTTCGAAAGAATTCTGCCTTCGCAGATGAATAAAAGAGTGGCGGAAAGTTTGGTTTTGGCAGGAGCTTTTGATGAACTAGACAATTTCCACAGAGGTCAGTATTTCGATATTGATATGGCGGGAAGAACCAATCTGGAAAGACTGATTCGTTACGGACAGAGCTTTCAGGAAAGTAAAAATGAAATGGAACATTCTCTTTTTGCGGATTTTGCAGAGGAAGTTCAGATTGAGCAGCCCAAACTGGCTCCGTGTCCGGAATGGCCGAATATGCATAAGCTGAATAAAGAAAAGGAAACCATCGGATTCTATCTTTCTGCGCATCCTTTAGATGAATTTAAATATCAGTTCCAGTTTATACAGGGAAGTCTTTCCAAAAAATCTGTTCTGGAAAAAGAAGACGAATCGAAAATTGTAATAGATGAGGTTCCGATCTTAGAGCAGGAGGTTCCGGAAGATGTGGCTGAACTTGCGGAAATTGTTTCCGATGATGTGATTGCGGGTGAAGAAGAGGAAATCATTGAGGAAGTCACCAAAAAAGCAGAGCCAAAAGGTGTTTTCCACTTCCTGAATCTCGATGAAGTAGATGCATATAAAGAACAGGCTTTTGCTAATAAGCAGGAAGAATTATTCGAAGAGAAGAAAAAAGACTGGAAAACCTTACAGAAGGAAAGAGAAAACGGCGGTGGTGGAAAAGAATACACTGTTGCCGGTCTGATTACCGAATATGTGGTAAAAGATGGTTTCCGAAGTGGTGAGAAAGTGGCTTTTGTAACGCTGGAAGACTATTCCGGTTCTTATTCTTTCCGACTGGGAGATCGTGATTATATGAAGCTGAAAGAAAAGCTTGAGGTTCAGCGTTTTGTTATTTTCAAGATTAAATTTGCTCAGGTAAAGGACGGAAGGGTTTTTGTGAATGTTACGGACGTTATAGAGCTTCAGGAAGCTTTTGAAAGATTTGCAAAAAGTATTTCCTTAGTGATGGATGTGATGGATTTCCGACCGGAAGACCTGAATTTTTTCAGAAAAGTTTTAGAAAGAAATCAGGGAACGCAGAAGCTGAAATTTTATCTGAAAAATGTAGAAGAAGATTCGAAGGTGGAACATCTCGAAGTTCAGTCTATGAAGCATTCTGTAAATCTAAGCGGTGAACTGATCAAAGAAATTCAATTATTAAAAAAATATGAATTTTATCTGAATTAAATTTAAAACTTTGCTGATATAAATTTAAAGTGGCTATGAATCTATTGATCAGATTTTTAGCCATTTTTATTTTGGTGTTTTTTTAAACCAATACCATGAGCCACTCATTAAAATTCTACTTTTTATTGATCTGTTAAAATTAAATTAATGTTTATTTTTTATTAAAATATTTTATCTTTTTAACATTAAATAATGATGAATTTCTGAATTTTAACAGATTTAATGAATAATTTTTATATTTTTACCGCCCTTAATTTTATTGAAATATGAAGAAAATTCTACTCACGTGTCTCCTTGCCTTGGGATCGGCAGCGTTTGCACAGGTGGGACCGCCTCAGGCTACCAATCCGAATACCAATAACGGCTACGGATTTACGCAGACTACAGGAATCTACACCCCGCTTTCTGCCTCCAGAACAATTTGGCAGTCGGGAGCAGCCTTAGGAACGGATGCTGTTTCTGCCGCGATTAATTTACCATCAGCTTTTAAATTTAATGGTAAATCTTATAACGCTGTTTACCTCAGCAATAATGGTTTTGTAACGCTTGGAACCGCTGCTCTTGCAGCTACATATACCGGGTTGTCCACAGATACCACAACTCCCTATGAAGGCGCATTTGCAGGTTTTGCAGCCAATCTGAAGAACGCAAATACAACAACCTCCGAGATCTCTTACGAGACTGTTGGTTCTAAATTTATTGTACAGTTTAAAGATCTTCAGGGAAGTGGGGCATCTGCTGCGCAGCTTCTTAATTTTCAGATTCAGTTTGATTTAACTTCTAATAATGTAAGCATTGTCTACGGAAATTGTGTTTCCGGTACTGCAGTATTAACGGGACAGGTCGGAATAAGAGGATCAGAAGCTTCTGATACCAACAACAGAGTAGGAACAGACTGGACAGCAACTTCCATAGGAACAGGAAGTACAGATTCGGTTACTTTAGGAACGACCAATTCCACAACTGTACCTGCTTCCGGTCTTACGTTTACTTATTCTCCGGGAATATGGATTGCATCGCCTGCAACGTATGCTGCGATTCCTTTTAATGAAAGTTTCACGACATGGGAAAACGGAAATTCCATTGGAGATCTTCCTAATGCAAGCTATTGGAGAACATGGCCTTCGAGAGGGGATAACTCATGGAGAGCAAGTGATATTACGGTAAATGGTTACGCTACTACAACAGGCTGGACAAGCGTCGGAGGAAACACTGCGATTGCCGCACCGGGTATAGCTCCTGCCGCAAGATTCCATTCATACAATACGATCAATGCTTCAGGATATATGGATTTGTATATCAATTTATCCTCAGGAACAGGATCGAGGCTGTTGTCTTACGACTATCAGAATACTTCAGGAACTGATGTTTTAAAAGTTTTGGTTTCTACGGATGGCGGAAACACTTTCAGTCAGGTAGGTTCTACTCAGGGGATTTCTGCTTCATGGGCTACCAAATATGCAGACTTGGGAACGGGCAGTCCGACAGCGATTGTAAGATTTATGGCTACAGGAGATAATGGAAGCAACGATATTTATATTGATAATGTAAATATTTCCGTAATTCCTTGTATGTTCCCGGATTCTGTAACTCCCGGAACAACTACGTCTACAACAGCTCCGGTAAGCTGGACGATGGCAAATCCTGCACCGGCATTTGATATCTATTACAGCACGACCAATACAGCACCTACTGCTGCTACCACGCCAAATGTTGTGGGAGCAACAGGTTTAACGTATACAATAACCAATTTAACGCCGAATACAACCTATTATGTTTGGGTAAGATCCCGTTGTTCTGCTTCGGATCAGAGTTCTTGGGTTTCAGGATCTTCTTTTGCCACGAAAACATTCTGTCCTACAGTTTCTGCGCCTTCTTCGGCGGCAACAGGAGTTTCCGTAACGCCTGCATTTACATGGACGGCAAATCCGGAAGCTACAGGGTACAGATTATCTGTGGGAACAACTTCAGGAGGAACAGATGTTTTAAATAATTTGAATGTAGGAAACGTATCAACGTATACTTTGCCAACAGAATTAGCATATAACACAAAGTATTATTATACGGTTAATTCCTATAATGCTGCGATTTCATCTACAGGATGTACAGAGAGAACATTTACAACACTTTCTATCTGTCCTGCACAATCTGCGCCTGCAGCATCTGCCATTAATGTTCCGCTTACGCCTACCTTTACATGGACGGCTTCTTCCTCGTCTGCAGTTACAGGTTACAAGCTGAGAATAGGAACAACACCGGGTGGAAATGATGTGCTTAATAATTTTGATGTAGGAAATGTTACCACATACACTTTGCCTACTTCCCTTAATTACAGTACGGTATATTATTGGTCTGTAGGAGCATATACGGCAACTCAAAACTCATTAAACTGTACAGAGAGAAGCTTTACAACTGTTTGCCCGGCTGTAACCTCTCTTCCTGTGTCTGAAAATTTCGACACCACAGCTACCGGAAGCAGCAGTAATACAAATGCACCTTCCTGCTGGAGATATTTAGAACCGTCATCTTGGGCAGGATATGGCTATGTAAATACATCGTATAATTCTTCTGCTCCAAATGGTTATTATCTATATAATGATACAGCTACCACAGCGGGAGGAATGTTGGTTTCCCCACAAATTACACCCCTTTCAAACGGAGCAAACAGGGTTCGTTTCATGGCTGCGGGAGGATCTTCAGGTTACACGCTTCAGGTGGGAACGTTAAGCAATCCTGCTGATGCTTCTACTTTTACACAGATCAGTGCGGTTACTTTAACATCAACTATGGCTCAGTATACGGTAAATATTCCGGCGGGAACAGATCAGTATCTTGCGTTCAGACACGGTGTAGGAGGAACTTACAGAGGAATCGGAATTGATGATATTAATATTCAGCCTATTCCTAGCTGCGATAATCCGACATTAATTACCGTAGCATCCACTTCAACTAACGGAGCTGCGATTAGCTGGACTGCACCTTCTTCTACGGTTGGAGTAGGGTATGATGTCTATTACAGTACCACCAATATACCACCGACAGCGACAACAGTTTTAAATGCTGCAAATTCTGTAAGTACAAGTGGAACGGGTACAACTGCTAACCTGACAGGATTAACCAGTGATACCTTCTACTACGTATGGGCAAGAGCTAAATGTACTGCGACTGATAACAGTGCATGGGAAGGCGGAACAAGATTTTATACAAGCAATTACTGTACTCCGGTAACTTCCAATCAGAATTCATGGATCAGCTCATTTACATCCACGACAGCGAATACCAATATGGCTTACAGTTCTGCAACGGCAAACAGCGCAGCAACTTTCGGGTATAAGAATCTGATGAGTTCAAATAATATTTCAATTGCTAAATCTTCTTCCAATACGGTTATCCCTGTTTCCATAACGGCGGGAGGACCTACTGTGGGAATGGCTGTCTGGGTAGATTTAAATCAGAATAATATTTTTGATGCTTCCGAAAAGCTGTATGCAACAACAGCTTATACCACAACCACAAGCGGTGCGACACTTACCATCCCTGCAAATACGTCTGTAGGAACGTACAGAATGAGGGTTCTGATCAATTACAACAACAGTGCACCAACGGATCCTTGTTTAGGTTTTTCAAGAGGAGAAATTATTGATTATTCACTCATTGTAACCGCTCCGCTTGCGACAAACGAATTGTCCGGTACGAAGAACGAAATTAAAGTATATCCGAATCCTTTTACAGATATTTTGAATATATCGGATGTTTCTAATGTAAGAACTGTTTATGTAACAGATATTGCAGGAAGATTGGTTAAAACCATAACCCATCCTGAATCATCAGTTCATTTAAATGAATTGAAACAAGGGATATACTTAATTACTTTTGATATGAAAGACGGATCTAAACAAACCTTTAAAGCGATTAAGAGGTAATTCTGTTCATTATACCAATCAATAAATTATAGAGACTGCCAATTTGGATAGTCTCTATTTTTTTGAGAAATGTTACAGTTCTGTGTCCGGAAAATAATAGCTGAGATGTAAAAGTTTCACTTTAAGCAGAGATCTCAGGTTGGAGAGTGGTTATTTTTTTATGTTAAGTTATAGTAGTTTATAAATCAGTGATTTGTGATTAATAATTAACTACCTAATAAACAGTTTTTTACGAATTGCTTTTTAATTATAGAAATTTTAATTTTTTAAATGATTGTTAAAAAATATCATGCTTAATGTGTTTTTTTTATGTTAAATTTAAATATTTATTGAGTTTTTTTTTAATTGGGTTAAATTTATTTATAATTTTACAAGTCCTAATTTTAATTTAACAATTTATGAAAAAAACGTATTTTTTACTTTTATTGATTGGCGGTGTCGCCTCAATAAAAGCTCAGACCACGTATTATTCGAAAGCCTCGGCGACGGATTTTACAAATGTGGCTTCCTGGGGAACCAATACTGACGGAACGGGAACGTCACCCGGTTCTATTAGTAATGCAGATAATTTTGTAATACAAAATTCATCAGCAATGACGCTTCCCGGGAATGCATCGGTAAGGCAGCTTACCATAAACTCCGGAAGTTTAACAGTCGCGGCAAATACTCTTACGGTGAGTAAAGCAGGAACGTTTGATTCTACTCTAAATGTAACAGGAGGAACATTAACTGTTTCTGGGGGGAATTTGAATGTAAATGGAAACATGATTGTTTCGGGTACCAGTACATTCAATCAATCTGGAGGTATTATCACAATAGATCCAAATAATGGAGGCAATACCACAGGAAGTGTAGCCAGTGGCACAGCTACATTAAGTATTACTAGCTCAAATATCAACTGGACAGCTGGCTCACTCATTATTGTTGATCCCAACGCAGGATCAGGAGATGCTATCAATTATAGCAGCAGTTCGATGGCTAATCCATCCAATACATCAACACATATTTTACAATTTGGAGATGGGGTTTCTACTGATGCTACTACTAACACAGCAGGTTTTAACTTGAATACTTTTGTCAGTTCAGGAAGACTTTACTTTGGTAATTTTATTCTTAATACGGCAGGAACAGGCAATAGGAGACTTTGTTCTACAACATATTCGCTTGGTTTTAGTGGGGATTTCAGAATCACTCTTGGAGAAGTTCGATTTACTTCTATTAATAGAATAGGAGGTAATCTGATTAATAATGATACGTATACAAACACGAGTACAACATCTTTTCAATTTTTCTCCAATGGTGTTGATGCACCTTCCACAAAAAATCAAACTATCTCTGGTAGTGGCGTTTTTAGAAATTTAGCAGCTTCTCCAACCGCAAATTTTTCAAGTTTAACCATCAATAATACGAGTGCAGGTGGTGTTACTTTTGCAGATGCAAACTCGTTATTAAGCGGCGCAAATACAGGTACTGTTTCAGGGACATTAACTTTTACAAATGGCGTTGTAAATACGGGGTCTAATACTTTTATATTAGGTGTAAGTGGTACAACTGTTGGTTCACTGTCGTATACTGCAGGAGGGTTCAGTTCAGGTTCTACATTCAGCAGATGGTACGGAACTGCAGGATCAGGAACTACTATAGCAGCATCTACAATTCCGACTCCAGGGGCAGGAACTTATCCTTTTGTAATGGGTAATCCTGTAATTGGACTTTCAGCGGATCATTTTCATAGAGCTACTGCAGCATTAACTACGGCTGGTCAAATGGCTGTAAAGTTTAATGGTACTTCAGGTACTACTGCAATAACTCCTTTAACCGAAGGTTCATTAACTTATGACAGGCAGACGAATGCTAATTGGGTGGTGACGACTTCTGCGGGATACGCTTCTTCTGCTACCCATACTGTTGCCGTTCAGGGGCAGGGAACTTATACAGCTGTAACTCCCAATGTTACGGTATTAAATAACGGGGCGTTGTTAGGTACTGCACAGGCAGGTACAAACCAGCCTATGGGACAAAGAGCGGCTGTACCTGCTGCAAATATAGCAGCTACTTATACATTAGCTTCTATTGCATCAGAATCTCCTATTGAATCTGCACAATCCGGTCCTTGGGAAAGTACAAGTACATGGGTAGGCGGAGTGGTGCCTTCGTGTGCTAATGCAGCTATTCTTTCAGGACATACGGTAACTGTATCTTCTTCTACAACGGCAAATCCAAGTAATGTAATTATTAATACAGGAGGAGCTTTAGCTGTTACAGGAGGTTCTATTGCTGTAGGATGTGTTAATAAAAACAATTATATTAACAATAACGGTACCTTATCGGTATCTGGAGGAACATTAGCAGTAAATGGTAATATTAACAATGCTTCCGGTTCTACTTTTGCTCAAAGTGGAGGAAATATTAATGTAGATGGAAACGATGCGGGTGCCACAGCGACGAGTGTAGCTTCTGGTACAAATATAGTAAATATAGCTACTGGAAACGTAACGCTTACCGGTGGAACGATGACGGTGGTAGATCCTCATGCAGCTAACAGTACTACTTCATACGCATTCTCCTATACGGGAGGAACTGCGATTGATAATACAGCTGGCTGGACTCTGAAGTTTGGTGACGGATCATCTACAGATGCAGGAGGTACTACGGCAACGGCTTCAGCTGTTGGAGGATTTATCTGGAACAATGCAGGAAGTAAAATCTATTTTGATAATGTAATAATAGACGGAGCTTTGGGTACAAACAGATATGTATCAAATTCCGCCACAATTGGTATTAATACATTAACCATTAATGCAAATGGAGAATTTAGAATACCAACTTCGGGAGTAAGTATTGCGGGTAATTTTACCAATAATGGTACATTTACACATACTGCTTCCACAGTGAGTTTCCAGAATTTCAAGAATAACGGAACAGCATCAGCTTCTACTACACCGCAGACTGTTTCAGGAACCGGAGTATTCAGAAATAATATTGTTACGGCAAGTTCTACAGCTAATTTTACTTCTGTAACGATTAATAATAGTTCTTCAACAGGGGTTACTTTTGGCAATGCAAACTCTTTATTAAGCGGTGCAAATACAGGAACTGTTTCTGGTACATTAACAATGACAACAGGTTTTGTAAATACAGGTGCTAATACTCTTATTTTAGGAACTTCAGCTACATCTAACGGAACTTTATCTTATACTGCAGGTGGCTTTAGTACAGGAAGTACTTTTGCAAGATGGTGGCCTACTACAACAGGTGGAGCAACTATTACAGCAAGTACAACACCGTCAGCAACGACTACAGGAGTATATCCTTTTGCTACAGGAACATCAACCGCTTTTGTGGCAAGAAATCTTTACTTAAACCAAACAGCTGCTGCTACTACTGGTGGTAAAATTGCAGTACAATATAATGATGTTGCGGGAACAAATACTGTAAGCATTGTAGATGGGGCTTATACTGTAGATACGCAGGCAAAATCCAACTGGGTTGTTTCTCAGACAGGGATTACGGGAACGCCTACTTATTCTATGGCAATAAACGGGCAAAATATTTATACTGCTGTTAACGGTAACAGCAGAATTACCTTAGCTTCTGCTCCGGCTTTAGGGACACACCAAGCAGGAACAACTTATGTAAATGCACAAAGAACCGTTCTTCCATTGGCTAATTTAGCGGATACTTATTATTTAGGTATCGCAGCTTCGGATATTCCTTTTGTCTCTTTAGGAAACGGAAACTGGAATAGTGCTGCAACTTGGAATAAAGGAACGGTACCATCTTGTACAGATGTGGTGCAAATTGCAGCAGGTACTACGGTAACGGTAAATTCCGCAGGAAATGTTTCTAAAAATGTTACTATTAATAC
>NZ_JBBCQL010000021.1:0-32332 GCF_037149975.1 Chryseobacterium sp. VD8
TTCTTAGCTTATGTGCTCTTTTTTACATTTAAGTATTCAACTTAAATAACTAAAGTGTTACAATCTTTTGCATCTTTTGCGGTAAAAAAGTTTAGACAAGTTTAATGTGAAAAAATATGAATGATCAATTTTGCTTTGCAAGTCAATTGTTAATATTAAATGATTGATCATTGACAGCGAAGGACGTACAATTGACGATTCACTTAAATAAATTTATATACCTTTATCTGAAAGTTGAAAGACTTTCGAATACTATTCAAATTATATTATGAAAAATTTTATCTTAGGGTTAGCAGTTTTAAGCACAGTTGGAATGAAGGCACAAACCCAGATTGTAGCGCACAGAGGTTATTGGCAGACGCAGCCGCCGACAACGGAAAATTCTCTGAAATCATTGGAAAATGCGCAGAATTTAAAGATTTACGGATCTGAATTCGATGTGAGAATGACGAAAGACGGAGTTTTGGTGGTAAACCACGACGAACATCATGCAAAGATGGAAATTTCCGAAACCGATTTTAAAGAACTGGAGAAAGTAAAATTATCCAACGGTGAAGATTTTCCCACGCTGAAAGACTATTTAAAACAAGGGAAGAAAGATAAATCGCTAAAACTGGTGGTTGAAATAAAGCCTGACAAAACCAAGGAAAAAGAGGATGAATTAACGGCAAAAACCATCAAAATGATTAAGGAGATGAAGCTTGGAGCACAATGCGATTTCATTTCTTTTAGCTTAAATATCTGTAAGGAAATTAAAAGGCTGGAACCCACTTTTAAAGTTCAGTATTTGAAAGGAGAACTTTCTCCGCAGCAGATCAAGGACGAAGGTTTGGACGGAATCGATTACCATTACAGCATTTTTCAGAAAAATCCTACATGGATTGCAGATGCAAAAGCTTTGGGACTGATCACCAATGCATGGACGGTGAATGACGTTGCCATTGCCGATGAATTAAAAAAGCAGGGAATTGGTTTCATCACTACCAATATTCCGGACCAGCTTAAAAAATAAGATCATGTTATCTTTATACAGAAAGTCTGTCTCTTTTGAGGCGGACTTTTTTTGTTTTAAAAGTTTCCTTTAAAATTCGGACAACTTTGTGGTATCCCTTATTTACTCAGGAAAAGACAATAAAATTAAGGAAATAAATTAGCCTGAAAATATTAAAAATTATTCATTCTTTTAACCTGTTATTAACCAGTTTTGTATGATATATTGTTAAGTTTTAGTTAATATGGCGTTTAATAATTCTTTAATAAATGTTAAAATAGTATTAAAATCTTACTCATAATATCGTTTTAGTTTTGCACAAACAAAAAGGATATGCGTAAAGAGACACAAAAAGTACTCATTTTATCATTACTAGGACTTGTCAGTGTAAATCTGGCGGCTCAGCAAAAGGCTAAAAAAGATACCATTAAAAATATTGACGAAGTGGTGGTAACCGCTTTGGGGATTAAAAGACAGGACAAATCTTTAGGTTATGTTGCCGAAAAAGTAAATTCCGGCACTTTCGAAGAAACTCAGAACAACAACTGGGCTCAGTCTATGGAAGGAAAAGTTGCCGGACTGAAAGTTCAGACGGCAGGAGCGGGACCGCTTGCCAGTTCCAGAATTACTTTAAGAGGTGAAAAGTCGATGGTATTGGATAATAATTACGCATTAATTGTTGTAGATGGAATTCCCTTGGGAAATTCCACCACAGGAACCGGAACTCCGGCTTATGGAGCGGGTTCAGGAGGTGATGTTCCGATTGATTTAGGAAACGGACTGAACAGCATCAATCCCGATGATATTGAATCGGTAACTGTTCTGAAAGGAGCTTCTGCAGCCGCATTATACGGATCCCGTGCTGCGAACGGAGCTTTGATGATCACTACAAAATCAGGAAAAAGCAAAAACGGAAAAATTCAGGTTACTTTCAATTCCTACTCAAGTTATGATACCGTTCTGAAATGGCCGGATTGGCAATACGAATATGGACAGGGAACTTTGGCTAAAAATACAGCAGGACAATTTTATTATTCTTACGGCGCTTCGGCAGACGGTGTAAGTACGGGAGGAACAAGCAGTGCTTTCGGACCGAAATTCGCAGGACAGTATTATTTTCAGTATGATCCTACTGTTGGTGGACAGAGCAAGGAAAGACAGCTTTGGAGAGCTTATGAAGACAACATCAAAGGATTCTGGAGAACAGGTTCTACATATTCCAACAGTCTTTCGGTGGAAAGTTCCAATGATAAAACCAATTTCAGAACATCGCTTACCTATCTTAATAACGAATGGATGATGCCGAATACAGGTTTTGACCGACTGAATTTTGCTTTGTCGTTCGCGCATCAGTTAACCAAAAAATTAAAAGTATCCACCAAATTTACTTTCAATAAAACATCAAGTGACAATCTTCCGGCAACGGGATACAACAACCAGTCGATTTCCTATTTCATGATCTTCCAGAATCCGAATGTGGATCTTGCATGGTATCAACCCATCTGGAAACCGGGACAGGTTCAGATCGATCAGATTCATCCTTTCAGTACGTTTATCGACAATCCTTATCTCATCGCTTACGAAATGCTGAACGGAGTGGATAAAAAAACGATTTTCGGAAACATTACGGCAGATTATCAGTTCAATAAAAATTTCAGCCTGATGCTGAGATCCGGACTGGAAGTGCTGAACGAAAAAAGAACAACGAAGCGTCCGTGGAGTTCCGCCAATTATGCAAAAGGATTCTACAGAGAACAGTACATCAAAAATCACGAATACAACAACGATGTTTTATTTTCGTACAAACAGAACTTTAATAAATTCAATATCTCCGCATCAGCCGGAGGAAGCATCCGTTACAATCAGTATGTGATGAATGATTATCAGGCAAACGGATTGAAAATTGCCGGAGAATATAATCTTACCAATGCGCTTGGAATTGATGTAAAATATCCGAAGCCGGGAGACGAGCAGGTAAACAGTGTTTACGGTTTGGTTACATTAGGATACGACAATAAATTCTTCGTTGATGTTACCGGAAGAAACGACTGGAGTTCCACGCTTCCGAAATCCAACAGATCATTCTTTTATCCTTCCGTAAGCACGAGTTTCATTCTTTCAGAAATTTTTAAATTGAAAAGCGACCGTTTCAATTACTGGAAACTGAGAGCTTCGTGGGCAAAAGTAGGAATCGACGGCTCTCCTTACCAGTTAGATACTTATTATGATACCAGTTCCATCACTGGAAGTGTGGTGGCGAGAAATATCTTCAACAATCCTAATCTTAAGCCTGAAAAAAATGCCAACGTAGAAGCGGGGATGGATTTCAGCGTATTAAAGAACAGATTGAATTTTAATTTCACACTGTATCAGAACATGAGTGAAAACCAGATCATTCCGGTTTCCCTTCCTTATGAAAGCGGTTATTCCCAAAGAATCATCAACGCAGGAAAAATCCGAAACAGAGGTATGGAATTATCTTTAAATACAACACCTTTTAAAACCAAAAGCTTCTCATGGATGATCGGAGCCAACTGGTCTGCCAACGAAAACAGAGTACTTACCACGTCGGAAGGTTTCGACGGAATTATTTCAACCGTGGGAGGAGTCGTTTTTTATAAAGCCGTTGTCGGAGGTTCTTTAGGAGATATGTATGGTTTCAAACTGGTAAAAAACAGTCAGGGACAGGTTGTTTATGACAACGCAGGATTGCCTTTAAGACCTGCAGAAATAGAAAAAGTAGGAAATGCATTCCCGAAATGGAGAGCCGGTCTACAGAATGATTTTAAAATTAAAAATTTTACCGTAAGCTTCTCGTTCGATGGTCAGTACGGTGGTGTTGCGTATTCGCAGTCGCATCACAAAATGTCGGAACAGGGAAAACTGAAATCTACACTTCCGGGAAGAGATAATCCGAACGGAATGATCGTAGGAGAAGGAGTTGTACAGAATCCGGACGGTTCTTACAGCCCGAATACAAAAGCGGTTACCGTGTCTGCTTATTATGCAGAATACTACAGAAGAGCTAACGTGGAAACGAATACATTCAGCACAGATTTTATCAAACTGCGAGATGCAAGAATCGCCTATTCTTTCCCGAAAGAAACCATAAAATCTTTAGGACTGCAGGATCTTACCTTAGCTATTTTCGGAAAAAATCTCTGGATGTGGACGAAGTTCCCGATGTTCGATCCTGAAGTAGCCACTTTAGATAACGCAACCATTACTCCCGGAGTGGAAATGGGACAGCTTCCAACCGCCAGAACCGTTGGATTTCAGTTAAATCTTAAATTTTAAATCTTTAAAAAATGAAAAAATTATTCATCAACATAGCTTTGGTTGCTTCACTTTTTATTTTCAATTCTTGTGACAGAAATTTTGAAGAAATCAATACAGATACCAGTAAAATTCTCAATCCGTCTGTAGGAAGTCTTCTGGCGCCCATTCAGTACGAAATGGCAAACTACGGTTACAGCAGAGCCAATGATTTTACTTTCGATATCATGCAGATCGGTCTGGATTTTCCGAATGAAGGAAATACGTACAGCAGATATTACATGACGGAAGGAAGCGGAAACGGAGTTTGGAACACCTCTTACAAATGGCTGAAGCAGGTAAATGACCTGAGAACTTTTGCCAAAAAAGAGCAGAACAACAATTATCTGGCGATTTCCATGGTCTTGAATGCGTGGATCTACTCCAATCTTACGGATGCTTTCGGAGATGTGCCTTTTTCTGAAGCCGTAAAGATCGATCAGGGAATCATTACCCCGAAATACGACAGCCAGAAAGATATTTATATTCAGCTTTTAAATGATCTTAAAACAGCAAACAGTTTATTCGATACCACCAAAACATTAACGGAAACCGATCTTTTCTATAATGCCAATAATAATGTGACGGGAATCGTTAACTGGAAAAAGTTCTGTAATTCTTTGTCATTAAGATTATTAACGAGAATTCTGAAAAGAAACGGAGAAGTAAATGTTCATGAAAGAATTCAGGAAATTGTAAGCAATCCTGCCACATATCCTATTTTCCAGAACAATACAGACAGCGCTTTATTAACCATTTCAGGAATTTCACCCTATCTTCCGCCGATCGCAAGACCGCAGGATTTTACAGCATACCGAGCAGCAGGAGAATTTTTTGTGAATGCCATGAAAAACAATAATGATCCGAGAATGAGCATGTTCTTCACACAGGCAAAAGATCTGGCAACGAATGCGAACATCGGTTACAAAGGCGCTCCTTCAGGATATGCTTTGGGAAGTGCTTTCAATTATCAGCCTTCGAATTTCAATCAGAATCTGGCAAAAGCGCCGTTGAAAGATTTAATCATGACGTATTCTGAGGTTCAGTTTATCCTTGCAGAGCTTTCTTTCAAAGGAATTATTACAGGAAATACCCAGACTTATTATGAAAACGGGGTAAAATCGATTATTGAACAATGGGGAGCAACCGTTCCAGCCAATTATTTTACGAATACTAATGTGGCTTACAACGGAACTTTCGAAAGAATTATGCTTCAGAAATACATTTCTCTGTTTTTTGTAGACCATCAGCAATGGTACGAATACAGAAGAACAGGATTCCCGGTTTTACCGAACAACGGCGGGCTTCAGAACAACGGACAGATGCCGGTAAGATTTATGTATCCTACCCAGACCAAAGTGATGAACACTGCTAATTACAATGCAGCAGTTCAGGCAATGGGTGGAGACAATATCAATGTTAAAATGTGGTGGAATAAACCATAAACTTATCCGCAGGATCGGGCTTTAGCCCGATTTTCAGAAAAATAATCAGATTGGCTTCAGCCAAAACTTAAATGTAAATATCAATACAATGAACATAAAATTTTTAATGCCTTGTCTTTTAATTTCAGCAATGGCATTTTCACAAGCTTCTGTTTCGGGATATGTGTACGAAGACAGCAACAAAGATCAGAAGAAGGAAAACAAAGAAAAAGGAATCGAAGGAGTGGCGGTTTCCAACGGAGCTCAGGTTGTGTTAACCGATAAAAACGGAAGATACAGTCTTCCTGTTCAGGACGGACAGACCATTTTTGTCATCAAACCTTCTGGTTATATGACTCCTTTAAATGCAAATAATCTTCCTCAGTATTATTATCAGTACAAGCCAAAAGGTTCTCCCGCAGATTTTAAATACAAAGGCTCTGCACCTACAGGCGAACTTCCGAAAGAAATTAATTTTGCCTTAAATAAACAGAATGAAAGCAAAAATTTTGATATTCTGGTTTTCGGAGATCCGCAGCCTTACACGGAAAAACAATTGGATTACTTTAGAAGAGCCATTGTAAATGAAGTAAAAAGCACGAAGAAAAATGCGGTGTTAGGAATCAGTCTCGGAGATTTGGTAGGAGATAATTTAAGCCTGCAAAAACCTTACGCAGACGTGATGAAAGAAATCGGGCTTCCTTGGTATAACGTGATGGGAAATCATGACATGAACTACGAAGCAAAAGAAGATATGCTTTCCGATGAGACGTTTGAATCCAATTTTGGACCTGCAAATTATTCCTTCAATTACGGAAATGTACATTTTATTATTTTGGATGATATTTTATACCCCGATCCGCGCGACGGAAAAGGATATTGGGGAGGTTTCCGTGAAGATCAGATGCAGTTTATCGAAAACGATCTGAAACTGGTGGATAAAAATAAACTGATCGTTGTTTCTTTCCATATTCCTCTTGAGCATAAAAATGAAGACAACTTCAGAAACGCAGACCGCCAGAAATTATTTGATAACCTTGCTCCGTTTAAAAACGCTTTGTTGCTTTCGGCGCACACTCACGTTCAGCAGCAGCTTTTTTACGGGAAAAAAGCAGGATGGAACGGTTCAAAAGATCTTCATGAATACAATGTAGGAACAACCTGCGGCGATTGGTGGTCCGGAACTTCTGATGATTTGGGATTGCCTACTTCCACGATGAGAGACGGAACAGCAAAAGGATATTCTTTCATCAGTTTTAACGATAACGAATATAAAGTAAAATATAAAACTGCCGGAAAGCCGGAAGATTATCAGATCAATTTATATGTTCCGAAAGTAGTTCCTTTCCCTTCAAAAACTTCTGCTAAAGTTTTGGCAAACTTCTTCATAGGAAGCAAAAAAGACAAAGTAGAATACAGAATAGACGGCGAAAAATGGGAAGAAATGCAATATGACGAAACCGTAGATCCGAGTTTTGCAATGTCGGTTTTCAAGTGGGACACTACGCAGAATATTTTCCCCGGAAGAAGACCTTCCAATCCGGAATCTTCAAAACACATCTGGACTGGAGATTTCCCGAAAAAACTTTCTTTAGGAAAGCATAAAGTTGAGGTAAGAGCAACGGATATGTATGGAAACCAGTTCTCTGCCACAGAAGAATTTGACGTTCAGAACCAGATTATTATTCCTTAATTTTCATTTATTACTATACTTTCAAAGAAACCGGCTCTATTTTGGAGTCGGTTTTGCTTTAAACATAAGCGGTTATTTATAAATTAATCATAATACGGATTTTTAGCTCGGCTAATGTTTCGTAAATTTGCATCAACGAATAAAAAATTCTTTAAAAATGGATATAAACGGAAAAAATGCCATCGTTACAGGAGGCGGAAGAGGATTGGGAAAAGCTGTGGCTTTAGCTTTGGCAAGTGAAGGAGTAAATGTAGCCATCACGGGAAGAAATGAAGAAAACCTTAAAATGGTAGTCGATGAAATCCAGAAACTGGGAGTAAAATCGGCTTACGCAGTTTTCAGTATTGATAATGAAATCCATGTGAAAGCAGGAATCGAGTCTATTGCCGAGCAATTGGGAGGTGTTGATATTTTAATTAACAACGCAGGGATCGGAGATTTCGGTTCTATCGAAGAAATGCCTTCCGAAACCTGGGAACAGGTGATTAAAACCAATCTTTTCGGAGTATATTATGCAGCAAAAGCAGTTTATCCTTTCATGAAAGAAAAAGGAGAGGGGGATATTGTAAATGTTGCGTCTACAGCAGGTCTGAAAGGCGGGCCGAATATGTCGGCTTATGCAGCCTCAAAAGCAGCGGTAATTTCTTTATCACAATCAATGATGGCAGAATGGAGAAAACAGAATATTCGTGTGATTACCTTAACACCGAGCACCATTGCTTCAGATATGTCGATTCAGGGAGGTTTAACAGACGGAAATCCTGATAAAGTTCTTCAGCCGGAAGACTTTGCAGAGTGGGTAAGAGACATTTTAAAAATGAACAGAAGAGCGTTGATCGCAAACGGTTCTATTTTCTCTACCAATCCTTAATTGATTTAAAGTTTAAAGTTTTGAGTTCTGGATTTTTTTCGGACTCAAGATATAAAACAATTGTAAAAGTGGACTTCGGTTCGCTTTTTTTCTGCGGGAAATCTGTCATTCTGAACGGGAACGAAGTGAGAGTGAAGAATCTCTAATCAATAAACGACAGATTTTTCTTCCGTCAGAAGTAGAGATTCTTCCTTCGTCAGAATGACAAAGTAAACGTGTTTTCTTTGCTGAGTGAAACGCCCTTGCGAACGAAAAATATTCTCAATAATTTCAAATTAATCCTTTGCGCCTATTGCGTTTAAAAAAGAAACCATTAAGAACATTTAAGCAGTTAAGAAGAATTAAGAATTTGTAGGCAAACTGAAGGATAAGTTAAAAAAATGCTTTGCGTGCTTATTTAAGTGAAACGCCTTTGTGAACTTAAAAATATGCAGTAAGTTTTTAAAAGAAAATCTTCGCGGACTTTGCGTTAAAAATAAAACTAATCACTTTAAAAACAAGAACAGCAATATTCCAGAAATAAAAAATAGAGATTCTTCCTTCGTCAGAATGACAAATTAACCGTGTTGCCTTTGCTGAGTGAAACGCCTTAGAGAACGAAGAATGTTTTCAATAATTTCAAAGAAACTTTGTGCCTTATTGCGTCTAAAAAGAAACCATTAAGAACATTTAAGCAGTTAAGAAGAATTAAGAATTTGCAGAATACGCTTAAAAATAATTAGATGTAATAAAAAAGTCTTTGCGTGCTTATTTAAGTGAAACGCCTTTGTGAACTTAAAAATATCCAGTAAGTTTTAAAAAAAATCTTCGCGGACTTTGCGTTAAAAACAAAACTAATCGCGTTAAAAATAAGAACAGCAATATTCCAGAAATAGAAAAGATAGATTCTTCCTTCGTCAGAATGACAAAGTAAGCGTATCACCTTCGCTGAGTGAAACGCCTTAGCGAACGAAAAATGTTT
The DNA here is from genome assembly GCF_037149975.1 of Chryseobacterium sp. VD8. Lineage (NCBI taxonomy): Bacteria > Pseudomonadati > Bacteroidota > Flavobacteriia > Flavobacteriales > Weeksellaceae > Chryseobacterium > Chryseobacterium sp. VD8. Next base: position 9,256 of record NZ_JBBCQL010000021.1, read on the forward strand.
TCAATAATTTCAATAAACCTTTGCGCCTATTGCGTTTAAAAAGAAACCATTAAGAACATGTAAGCAGTTAAGAAGAATTAAGAATTTTGCAGGCAAACTGAAGGATAAGCTTAAAAATAAATAGAGTGTAATAAAAATTTCTCTGTGTGCTTGTTTAAGTGAAACGCCTTAGCGAACTTAAAAATATCCAGTAAGTTTTAAAAAAAATCTTCGCGGACTTTGCGTTAAAAACACAACTAATCGCGTTAAAAACGAAACCAGTAATATTCAATAAATAAAAAAAGATAGATTCTCTCTTCGTCAGCATGACAAAGTAAGCGTGTCGCCTACGCTGAGTGAAACGCCCTTACGAACGAAGAATATTCTCAATAATTTCAAATAAACCTTTGCGTGTATTGCGTTAAAAACAAAATCATAGTATTAAAAAACAAAACCAGCAATATTCCAATAAATCGAAAAAGTAGTTTTATTTTTGCAACAAATTATTCACATGCAAAATTATTTAGAATTCGATTTCAAAATCACACCGCTTCAGCCGTGGAACGAAATATTAATGGCAGAACTTATTGAGATAGGTTTCGACAGTTTTACGGAAGAAATCAACGGTATTTTAGGATATATTCAGAAAGATTTATTTAATGAAGAAGAGCTGAAAACGTTGCCGCTTTTTCAGAATGATGAGGTAAAAATTGAATATACTTTTAAAGAAATGCCAAACATTAACTGGAATGAAGAATGGGAAAAGAACTTCGAGCCGATTAATATTGATGATAAAGTACTGATCAGAGCAGAGTTCCATGAATCTGTTCCGGGGATGCACGAAATTGTTATTCAGCCTAAAATGTCTTTCGGAACAGGGCATCATCCGACAACGCATCTGATGATCCAACAGATGATGGATATTGATTTTAACGGTAAAAAAGTGCTGGATATGGGTTGTGGAACATCGGTTCTGGCAATTTATGCAAAACAGATCGGAGCCGGAGAAACCAAAGCGATTGATATTGATGAATGGTCGGTGGAAAACTCCAAAGAAAATGCAGTAAGAAATAATGTGGAACTGGATATTGAGCTGGGAACTGCGGAAAATTTAGGCAAAGAACATTACGATATTATTTTGGCAAACATCAACAGAAATATTTTAATTTCAGACATTCCGACGTATGTTTCTGTACTAAATGAAGGTGGGAAATTACTGCTTTCAGGATTGTGTTTCTTTGATGTGGATGATATTCTTGAAGTGTGTAAGGAAAACGGTTTAACGCTTACAAAAAAACTTCAGAGAGAAGAATGGGTAAGCTTGCTGCTTGAAAATAAATAATCACATTTTTCACTTAGCCTAAACCTCAATCTCAATCTCAGTTTCAGCCAAATCTTATGAAAACTTTTTTCACCATTCTGTTTGTATTCGTTGTTCAGATTTTCTCTGCGCAGGAAGATGATTACGCATATGCAAACGGAGTTTTTGATTTTGAAGAAAATAAAACACAGAAAATATTCACAGACTGGACGAGAATCAGACAGTCTCCGAATGTCAGTTCTCCGGTTTTGGATTCTCTTCAGAGCAATCAGCAGATTTTAATTGTTAAAAAAGACGAAACGATCCTGAAATTAGGCGAAAGAAGAGCGAACTGGTATAAAATTTCTTACCAGAAAGGGGATACAACTTCCGAAGGTTATGTTTGGGGCGGAAATCTTTGTGTAGGATACAGAAATAAGAACGGCTACGATTTTCTTTTCGGTCTCACCAAAACATTAGCGAAGAAAGATCCCAGCTTTAACGCAACTGTTCAGCAGAATTACGCTTCTGTAAAAGTTATGGAAGGAAATACGCTGATTGATGAGGTTTCTTTTGAAACAGGTTCGGGAGAAAGTTTAAGCTACGGAAGTTTTGCAACGGAAAGTAATCATAAGCTTAAAAACGTTGAACTGACTTTAAAGACCACTGTTTCGGGCGAAGCCTGTGGAATTCCAAGTTATGACCAATATATTTTGTTTAGAAATAAAAAGCTGATTACTTTACCTCAGTTAATGAGTGTTGGTGATGCCGATGTTTATTACCATTCTGAAGAATTTGTCTTCCCGAATGACAAAGGCGGAATTCCCAATACTTTCATCTTTAAAATGGAAGAAATGGAAAAGGATGAAAAAGACCGTGAAAAGAAGAAAAAAACTTCTAAAACTTACGTTTGGGACGGAAGTTCTTATCGTTTGAAGTAAAGTCAAATAGGTTGTCTCAAAAGTCAAACTATTTGACTTTTGTCATTCTGAGAGCAGCGAAGAATCTCTAAAAATCAAATAATTAAGATTCTTCACTATATTCAGAACCTACTTTATTTGTTTAAGGTTATAATGTAACTGTAAGCTATTTTTAATCTCTCATTGCAATATTCCATAATTATTTTTTCTTCTTTTTCATAAAAAGAAGGAAATAATAATTTGCAAATTTGTATAGATTCCCATATAATTTTTAAAACTCTTGAGAAAGTAATTGCTTTTTGTCTTTTTTTTAAATTATTTTCCTTTATAAGTTTTTGTATTCTTTGTTCTACATAAAGTTTTACTTTTTTCTTTGTCATAAATTTATTTTATTTATTTCACAAAGATTTAGCTTTTAATTTATTGTCTATCAGAGTGAACTGGAAAAAAATAAAAATATAATTATCAATTTATAGTGTGATGCTAAGAAATTATAATAAGGTGCAAATTAAAAGAGGGCTGAAATAGATCAGTCCTCTTTTGTTTTTAATTGCAACTTTTAGGTTGAATTAATGTGTCCTGCTGTTTCAAAATTATTGGTAAACAAATCAGGACGCTGTTATATATGAAGTGTTTTTTTTATTTTTTATCGGATGAAATTTATTTCCTTTATTTTTTTCCATTTTGTAACGGTATTTCTGCTCATTTTAAAATGACTCGCAAGCTGGGTATTGTTAAGGTTGTTCTTTTTTTGATATTCAAGAATCTCAGATATTGTTTTTTTGTCGTAGGAACGGTATTGCTGATTAAAAGCTTCATTGCTCTTACCGAATATAAGCTCATTCAGTCTTATAATGTCTACAAAAGACAGGTGTTTTTTGGAAAGAAGCTTTGTGCATTTTTCTTTTTTTTCGGGATATTTTTCTGACAACAGATCATTGTAAATTCTTTTATAATTCGGTTTTTTTAATTCTTTCATACCAATAATAATATCTTTCTACTGTAAAACTTACCTTTTCATTTTCAAAATAAACATAAAGAACTTTCTTCATTATTTTTTTTCTTTCCACATAAATCCACAGATCTTCTTCAGAATATTCTGCGTTCTTTTCTCCTAAAATATGAATGATTTCCTGTTTGCTTTTCCCTTTCAGCTGAGACCGGGTTATATTTTCCGTCTTTTTATTTTCCATTTTTTTAGATTGATGGAGGATCATTTTTTTTGATGAGACTTTTCTCATGTTTAGATATCCATTTATATAATGTTGTTTTAGGAATGTTATATTGTTCCATTACTTCATTTTTAGACATTTTTCCCTTGTTGATCTTTTCCAGAATAAATTCAATAATTTCTTTGGTATAGATATTTTTCCGGAACTGCGGTAAGGAAGACTTTTTGGCAGGAACTTTATTGTAATTTACATTTCTCTGAGGAGCATGCAATATTAGATGCTGTGTATAGATCCTGAAAAAATCATACTCTAATAATTTAGACCATTTCAGCAGATCTTCACAATAGATATCGTTTTTTTCAAACTGATTTAAAATTTCTTCTTCACTGCATTTAAAAAATCTTGTAATTCTTGTCATATCCAAATTGCTTTCTTCTACTCTTTCTTTTAAAAGAGATCCTATATGAATATTCTTATATGCCATAATTTGTGTTTTTTCCTAAAATAATAAAGAAGGATCGAAATGAGGGAGGCTTATTTTAATAATGGGTGGTGATGCAGAAAAGGTAGATTTTTATATCGCGCAAATTTCTTTAAAAAGATTAATTCCTGAAAAACATGCATTCCACTAATTATAATTTTGTTGAATACTGAAGAATTTTAATCTCTTTTTTATTCCTGAAATATGAATACAATATAAAAACAGGTTTTAAAATTTAACATATTGATTATCATGTTTTTAATTGCTTGTATTTACTGTGCAAAATCGTAATTTATCGAATCATTTGTTTATTTCTGAGACTCTTAAGCTATAATTTTGCACACGATTTATCTCAGGACATACCATCACTCTGTATGTTGATTTAATTAAATCTTCATTGAATTATTTCGGTCAAAAAAGAAAAATCATAAAAAAACATGAATAGAAAAATTGTACTCGTATTAGTATTATCTATGACAGGAATTGTAGCTAATGCACAGACTTCTCTTGGAAAGATTGGGATTAATACTCCGTCACCCAATGCAACACTGGATGTTACAGGAAATCCAACAGACACCAATGCTGCGGATGGAATTCTTGCTCCACGTCTTACGGGAAATGAATTGAAAGCAAAAGACGCTTTGTACGATACACCACAAATAGGAACTTTGGTGTATGCAACAGCGGCAGCAAACCCTACTACAACAAAAACAATAAACGTAACATCAGAAGGATATTATTATTTCGATAGCAATAAGGTTTGGGTAAAAATACCCAATGGAACGGTAAACAACGGAAATTTTTGGTCTTTGGCAGGTAATGCTGGAACTACACCCGGCACGAATTTTCTAGGTACTACCGATGCACAAAACCTAGTGTTTAAAGTAAATAATATATTGTCAGGATATATCCAATATACTCCAACGCTATTAACAGCTACTACTGGTTTTGATCACAGAACAACCTTTGGTTACAATGCGGGATCTTCCATTACAACAGGCGACGACAACACTTTGTTTGGATCATACGCAGGTACCGGAATAACAACAGGAACAAGAAATACAGTATTTGGTTCTCGTGCGATGTCTTTAAATACAGTTACAACAGTTGATAATACAGCGATAGGGGCTTTTGCTTTAGCAAACAATACAGGCGCCAGAAATATGGCAGTTGGTTCAAATACTTTATATAATAATACAACGGGAAATAACAATGTAGCACTTGGGGATACTGCATTAAATAATAATATTACAGGCAGTCAAAATGTGGCTGTAGGACAAAACTCTTTATCTGTTTTAGGTTTTGGAGGTGCAGCGGCGGGAACAAACAATACAGCTATTGGGCAATCTTCTTTAGGGAGCATGACCACGGGTACTGGAAATACAGGGATTGGTGCTTCCACGGCAATAAGCAATGGCTTAACCAATGCAACGGCAATAGGTTATCAGGCTTCTGTAACACAAAGCAACAGTTTAATTTTGGGAGGAATCACAGGTGTGAATTCCGGAATAGATACTAATGTAGGGATTGGTACTACTGCGCCTGCTGCAAAATTAGACGTGGTAGGTACTGCAAGAGTGTCTAACACTACAGCAAGTACTGCAGCAAAAATTTTAGGAACCGACACCAACGGACAGTTGAATGATATTACACTGGGTTCAGGATTGGGATTATCTTCCGGAACATTATCCAATACTGGTGTTACGAGTTTATCTGCAACAGCTCCCATCACAGTAAGTGCCTCTATAGGAACAACCACAATAGCCTTAACCAGAAATAATCTTAACACAGGTACAAGTTCTTCAACAGCTACAGCTCCGGTTACAATTACCAACGGAACAAATGCTGTTGTAAACGGAGCAAACACTTCGGTTACGGTAAATAATACAGCCCCTTTATGGAATGCCAGCCAATTGCAGGGAACCAATGTAAGTACAGCTGTACCTACGGATAAACAATACCTGAAATACAACGGGACAACTTCACAGTGGGAACCTACTACAGTGGATAAATCGGGTGCATCTGCGACCAATACAGGAACACAGAGTTTCGTTATTACTGCCGGAACTTCTTCTACCACGCAGATTACTTTAAACAATAAAACTTTTGGAGGAAAAGTTGCAGACAATTTAAGCGAATTTGATACTGCCACAGGAAAGTTTACAGCAAAAGGTGACGGAGTGCGTGTATTTTCCATTGCTTATAATTTCACAAGAACCGGTACAGGAGCTACGCCCGTTATTAGTTTTGATATAAATGGTGTTTCAGGATCATCACAGTCTATTAATGCATCCGGAACAACAATTACAGGAACTTATATTTTTGCAGCGTACTTAACGAACGGCAGCACTTACTATCCGGAAATCAATATAACACTTGGAGGATCAACAAATCAGACTTACACTTTTACTCCAAACAGCAACTTCTTTGTCGTAACACAGCCATAATTTGATAATATGCCGATGAACATGACATTTTGGACGCTTATTTATCTTTTTAATCCGGATGTCTGATAAATAAAAATTGTAACATTTTTTATTTCAATATGTTATAGAGACGGAATTTTAAAATAATAATTTTTCATGAACAAAAAATATGCATTATTACTTTTGTTATCTTCTTCTTGGATGTTTGCCCAACAGACATTACAAACAGAAAATTACGAAAAGTACGCCACTACTAAAAGCACGAGTGGTAAAACAGTTCAAAGCCTGAACGAAGGCTTATTTGCGGAAAACCTGATGGCTTATCCGGGTTATGGTACCACCAGAAAACATTTTGTAATAGGACAGTTGGGAGCTGTTCAAAACGTTTACACTAAAGTTTCTAAAGATGAAAATACCCTGTTGGTTTCTTTTATCCTTAATCTTTCAAAAGCGGACGAAACAAAAGAGCTTCAGCTTTTGGATCTGAAAGTTCCTACCTCTATGTACAAAGGAAACAGTTTTGTACAGCTGGCGGTAAAAAATAGAGGGAAGAAGTTTGCGTTCAGTCTTACTGATATCAATAATCCCGAAAACAGATCAGATCCCGGAAATACCTTTAATTACAATGAAGATCATTTAGTAGTTCTGAAAGTGAGTGATTTCAACACAGCAAAAGCTACCTGCGAATTATTTGCTGATGAAGATATTGCGAATTTATCAGAAAGCATTGCAAAATTACAAGGTCTGAAATTGCCTGCAAACAAAGAGCATGAAAACGGTAATGGGATTTTGTTTACCGCTGCACTGCATCAAAGTAATAAAGCTTCTGCTACAGAAGGTAAAGTTGGTCTTCTGAAAATAAGCAGAGGAAAAGAAAAAGATATTAGAGATTTAGTAAATACAGAGACTACGAAATTAGCGGCTTCCCAAGCAAAACAGGGAATTCTCCAGATATCTTCCATAGAATCTTACAAGAATGCTGAAGTAAAAGTGTATAACGCAGCAGGAAGCATGGTTCAGCTTCTTTCGAACATAAATATTACCGGAAGAGGAGTACAGGAACTCAGAATAAATCCTTTAAGTGAGGGAGTATATATTTTCACGATTAAAGATGCTCAACACCAGTATCAAACCAAATTTATAGTTAAATAAAATAAAATTATATAGAAAATGAAGAAATTATTTATCATTGCAGGTGCATTTGCACTTTCATCAGCGGTTAATGTAAAAGCTCAGTCGGGAATTGCCGTTGAAAAAATAGCGGTAGGTACAGAAGCAGTATACAACAGCGGTCTTGATGATACCAAAATTGCGTATTTCCAAAACCAGCCTTCAACCGGCGATGGTACTTTTATCCATAACAGTGGTTCCGTTACCATAGGAGATAAAAATACAGAAAACACAAAAGCTTTACTGGAATTATCCTCTACAAATAAAGGATTTTTGCCAACAAGACTTACGACTGCACAGATTAATGCATTGGGTGCAGCGGCTTCAGAGCGCGGAATGATCGTGTATGATACTACCAAAAAATGTCTTTCCCTATTCGATGGTTCTGCATGGAACTGTGTAGGAGTTTCAGGAGGAGCTGTTTTTGTTGATTATAAGATTGTGGGAGCAGGAGGAACATTTAATGCCAATAATAATCAGGCAGGTTCTCCGCCGTATATCGTTAAATCTGATGATTATCTGATAGAATGGCAGGCTAAATCTACCAATGCGCTTGGCTTTAATGTTTCTATAGGAAATGCAACGCCTTACACACTTCCTTTAGGAATCAATGCAGCGGCCAATTTAATATTGCCGGACCCTGCAACATGTAAAGGAAGACAGCTGAAAATCTACAATAACTCTTATGAAGCCAATTATCCATCGGGAGCATATACCTACATCTGGACAAATTATCCGATTTATAATACAGCAAACAGCGGACAGTTCGCCTACGGATTACCGGCTGTTACAAACTACCAGATAGCATGGGGCGCGAACCTTAATAAAGTTACCATCACAAGCAACGGAACGTATTGGGTGTCGGATAATTATAACAATTAATGAAAGGATTCTGATAACCAATAATTACTAATAACTTTTTGATGTCACATTTATAGGTTGGAAACTTAAACTTTTATGAAGTCTGGATTTCCGGCAGATTGATTATAAATCGTTGCATTATCTTTATCTGAGTAAAAGTTTAATACGTTGTAAGACCATCAAAACTATAATATTTTAACAGGATAATTTTTTTGGAAATAATTGTGAATTGAGGCTGTATCACAACTCGTGAAAACAGCCTTTTTTTATGTTTTTTCTCGACCTCCTGTCTGAGAATGGTTTTTGTACAGACGATTCTCAACCCACATCATTGAGTTATGAGACTTCCTCTTTTTATTCTTATAATCCTTAATTACGGATAATCAAAAATATTTTAATCTTTTATGAATAACAGGAATATAAAACTGAAACATTAATTTTGTGGAAAACCTGAAGATGATGAACCGTTTATTTATTACCCGATTTTTAGTTTTGATGTTATACTGCCTTTGTGTATATGCAAAAGGTGGACAGAAGAATGTTTATAATAATGCAGATTCTCTGAAAAAATATTCTGTGGACGTTCTTGTGCAAAAATGTTATTCGGACATCAATCCCAAAATCTACTGCGATGAAATGCTCAGCCGGAAATTATCTGATGAAGAGAAAACAAAGTGCTATAATATTTATGCATTAAAATACTGGTTTGAAACGGTTAATAATTATGAGAAGGCAATACAATACCTGAACTTATCCAATGTGTATGCTAAAAAGACAGGAAATATTACTTTTGAAAAAACAAACCTGAATATCATTGCTGTCATATACGCATTGCAAAACAGATATAGATATTCGCTTCAGCTTATAGAAAAACGAAATAGGCTTAAATCTGCTGAAAAAACAGATGAAATACAGGAACTGCTTTCCGGAGGAGATGACGATGCAATCTATGCCCTGTTAGGAAATTTCGGAAAATCCATCAAAAGTTATCAGAGAGCTATTAAAAATATAGATGATTATCTTTCTTCACACACAGACATTTCCCCTGAAAAAAAGTATCAGTTAACTTTTTATAAATGTATTAAATACAAAAATATTTTTCTGAGTTACGATTACGAGAAAAAACTGGATTCAGCAGGAATTTACCTCAACAAAATAAAAAATTCAACACTGTTACAAAAAGATAAAGACGATATTATCGGCTGTACTGAAGCAGATTATTTTATTCTTCTCGGAAAACTGGATTTGGCAATACAGAAAGCAACAAAAGATAAAAACGAATCTAAAAATGACAAAGCCAGAGTTTTTTATGATTTATATTATCTTGCAAGGGCCTATCAGCTGAAGAAAAATTATAAAGAATCTTTAAAATACTGCGAACAGGGGCTTAATACAATTGTTCTGAATATAGATTTTGTAAACATCGAGCTTGAGCTTTACCGAATAGCAATGGAAAATGCCGATAAATTAGGCGACAATGCCAATTATCTTAAATATTCAAAACTCTATCAGGAAAAAAACAAAAAACTGAATTATGATTCCAAGGCGGAATTTATTTCGAAGCTGTACAGTCTGGATCAGATAGAACCTCTTGAATATGAATTAAACCATACAAGAAATTTCATGACCTATCTTTGGGCTGCCATACTGCTTTTAGGATCGCTTACAGCATTTTTAATCCATCGTTTCTTCACCTTAAGAAAGTATAAAAAAAGGTTTATGGAAATTAATGCAGATTTTGAAAAGGAAATTCTAAAACAGAAACAGGATGAAGGAGAACCTAAAATCTATAGAAATAATCTTTCTGACGAAAAAGAACAGGAAATTCTGGACAAACTGAATAAGTTCGAAAAGAAACAGCAGTTTTTATCTTCTGCAGTTTCTTTAAGTTCACTTTCTGCACAGATAGGAACCAATACGAACTATCTGTCGTCTATTATTAAAAAACATAAAGAAAGCAATTTTAATGGTTATTTAAATCAGTTAAGAATAGATTATATCGTTATAAAATTAAAACAAAACCCGGAATATCTCAATTACAAAATAAGCTATCTTGCCGAAGAATGCGGCTTTTCTTCTCATACAGTGTTCAGCAGAATTTTTATAGACAAAATGGGAATTCCTCCTTCAAAATTTATTGAATATCTAAAAAAGGAAAAAGGGTAGGAGGGCAGATCAATGAAATATTATAAACAAAAAAACCTCATAACAAAGTTATGAGGCTTAAGTGATCGCGAAAGGATTCGAACCTTTGACCGTCCCGATTACAATCGGGATGCTCTATCCGGCTGAACTCTCAATTAGCTTTTGAATTTTGGAACTGCTTTTCCATGATTTTATTTCCCTTTCTCTTTTATAAGCTTCAATTTTAGAATCAAAATTTTCAGAATAAACAATCATCCGGTCTTTAGCTTTTGGAGTAAATCCTCTATGATCCGATAAATGTTTCCTTAACCTTTCCTGTAAAATTTCACAGGAATGTCCGACATAATATTTATTTAAAGATTTAGAAAAAAGAATATAGCAGTAGCACATAAATTAATGTAAACAAAAAACCTCATAACTTTGTTATGAGGCTTAAGTGAGCGCGAAAGGATTCGAACCTTTGACCGTCTGCTTAGAAGGCAGATGCTCTATCCAGCTGAGCTACGCACCCTAAAATTGTCGGGGCGGCAGGATTCGAACCTGCGACCTCCTGGTCCCAAACCAGGCGCGATGACCGGACTACGCTACGCCCCGATTGAGGTCATCTTTTAACAAGAATTACCTTGTTTTTTGTGGTTGCAAATGTATAAACTTTTTTTGAATTATGAAAGTAAAACTGAAATAATTTTTGGTTAATTTTTTTAATGCCGTTTTTCATTACCTTTACCTGTTTCAGAACCATTATTTTAGATAAAACTTAAATGAAAAAGAAAGTTTTCCTTTTTTTTCTTCTTTTGCTTGTGATTTCATTTGTCTAATTTTTATATGGAGCAAAACCTCTGTAAAGCTTTTTCTATGATACAAGCTAAAAACATAAGGACTTTAGAACATCATTCCAATAAAAATTTCTATCAATACGGAATTGAAAATATAGGTGAAAATTTACAACAGGAATTGTTAGAAATAAAAATTGATGAATGCAGGCTGAATGTCAGAAAAGATTTATTTTACATATTTCAGGATAAAGTTGTTTATATCAGAAATGGTAAAAAATGCTTAATGATAATGGTTGGTTATCATTTTTCTGACTCTGTTTTTTATATCAAAGGATTTCAGAACATCTAAATTCATAACTCGGAGGAAAAAAATGTATGATCTGAGATTTAAAAGCTAAGTTAAGTAAATGACCATTAACAAGTTACATATAATCGATTGGTATGACGATATTATCACATCAATAGTTTCGTTTGAAAAGGATGTGTATTTATTTCATTGTATTCACAAAAACTTTAGGACTCATGAGAAAACGTATTATTGCGTAAAGATCGATGAAGAATCATTTTTACGAATTGAATCAATTGTGGTAAATCTTAAGACCTTTAAGAAAAAAGAGTGGAAAATTATCAATGAGATTTTTACAAGTAACAATAAAAAAGAGAATGCTTTTTTAGTAAAATCAATATCTTTATTAAGAGGTGAAAATATTGTTTTTCATGAATTAGAAGCTTCGGGTTCCTTAATCAAAATTAATTTTCCATTTGATGTTTCTGTTCTGTATGACGTTTGAGTGATGTAGATTGATGTGTAAAAAAATATAAAGTTTGATGTAAACAAAAAACCTCATAACAAAAAGCTATGAGGTTTCTGTGAGCGCGAAAGGATTTGAACCTTTGGCCGTCCCGATTACAATCGGGAAGCTCTATCCGGCTGAACTCTCAATTAGTTTTTGAATTTTGGAACTGCTTTTCCATGATTTTATTCCCTTTCTCTTTTATAAGCTTTAATTTTAAAATCAAAATTTTCTGAATAAACAATCGTCCGGTCTTTAGCTTTTGAAGTAAATCACATATGATTTGATAAATGTTTTCTTAATCTTTCCTGTATGATTTCGCAGGAGTGACCGACATAATATTCATTTAAAGATTTAGAAAAAAGAATATGGTAATAACGCATAAAGACTAATATAAACAAAAAACCTCATAACAAAAAGCTATGAGGTTTCTGTGAGCGCGAAAGGATTCGAACCTTTGACCGTCTGCTTAGAAGGCAGATGCTCTATCCAGCTGAGCTACGCACCCATTATAAAGTTGATTCCCGCTTAGTTAGTAAATAAGCGCGTTAAAAAAGTCGGGGCGGCAGGATTCGAACCTGCGACCTCCTGGTCCCAAACCAGGCGCGATGACCGGACTACGCTACGCCCCGAAAAGATATATAGAAAAGCGGAGGGTAAGGGATTCGAACCCTTGCGACACTTTCGCGTCGACAGTTTAGCAAACTGCTCCGTTAACCACTCCGGCAACCCTCCTGTTTATCTTATTTTTTAATGATCGTTGTTCCTTTATTGCGAGTGCAAATATAGAACAGATTTCTTTATTTACCAAATATTTTTCAAGAAAAATTTGTGTATTTTTGAGGTAATAAACAACAAAAAAAAGTAAACAAATGCGTAATACATTATATATCATCGGATTAAGTTCTTTGATTTTTTCCTGTACTTCTCAGCAAAATGCTAAAAAAAAACAGTACATCCCGAGAACTCCCGCAGTACAGCCGAAAACTGCCACTCAGACTTCGGGTAATGATAAGCCAAAACCTAAAATTACTTCTGAACACGGAGTAGAATTTTTTACGACCAATATTGCAGATATTACTAAAAATGATAACACGGCAAGTTATGGTTCTATCGTTTCAGCAAAACCTGCAGGTTATAAAGTCGTGAAAACTTATTTTCCTGCAATTGCACAGAATTTCAGACAACGATATTTAATTTTGCATTATACGGCTTTACCGGATGATAAATCCATTACCGTATTATCTCAACAGGCGGTAAGTGCGCATTATCTGGTAAATAATACAGGTGATAACGAAATTTATCAGTTGGTAGATGAAAATAAACGTTCATATCACGCCGGAGTAAGCGCGTGGAGAGCTGATAAAAACCTTAATGATACATCTATTGGAATTGAGATTGTAAATTCAGGATTCACGACAGATGCTGCAGGAAAGAGAACTTTCATGCCTTTTGATGAAGCTCAGGTAAAAAAAGTAGCTGCTTTGGTGAAAGATATTGTGGCGAGATATAATATTCCGGCAACCAATATTCTGGCACATTCAGATATTGCCCCTACAAGAAAACAGGACCCGGGACCTTTATTTCCATGGAAAAAATTATACGACGAATACCAGATCGGAATGTGGTATGATGATGCCGTGAAGCAAAGTTTCTACGATCTTGCGACATCTACGGATTTTCAGTCAAAATACAACGATCCGACGTTTATTTTTAATGTTCAGACGCAGTTGCAGAAATTCGGTTACGCATTGGATCTGAGCGGTAAATGGGATGATGCTACCAAAAAAACAATAGAAGCATTTCAGTATCACTTCCGTCCGCAGAATTATGACGGAATTATGGATGCAGAAACGTTCTCCATATTACAGGCTTTAAACGTAAAATATCCTACAAAATAAATAAGGAAAGCGCATCGGTTTCGGTGCGTTTTTGCTATCTTTAAAGTCTCAAAATATTTAAAAAATCTGTAATGGAAAATTTCAGGAAAGAAAGTGATTTGCTGGGAGTATTAGAGGTTCCGGTGAATGCTTATTATGGAGTACAGACGCAAAGAGCGATTAATAATTTTAAAATTTCAGGACAGCTTTTATCTTCATATCCGGAGTTCATCAAAGGGTTGGCTTTCGTAAAAAAAGCGGCAGCCAAAACCAATTATGAGCTGGGTCTGCTGGATGAAAATCTATATTTTACCATTGCTGAAGTTTGTGATGAATTAATCAACGGAGAACTGCACGATCAGTTTCCGGTGGATATGATTCAGGGCGGGGCAGGAACTTCCATTAATATGAATGCCAATGAAGTAATTGCCAACCGTGTTCTGGAAAAATTAGGGAAAAATAAAGGGCAGTACGAATTCTGTTCACCCAACGATCACATCAATCTTTCCCAGTCTACCAACGATGCTTATCCTACAGCCATTAAAATGGGATTGCTTCAGATGAACATCTCTCTTGTAGAAAAACTGGAAAAGATTGTTGAAGCTTTCAGAGCGAAAGGGAAAGAATTTCAGGATGTGATTAAAATGGGGCGAACGCAGCTACAGGATGCAGTTCCAATGACTTTGGGACAGGAATTTGAAGCGTTTGCCGCCACTTTGGAAGAAGATATTTCTAAATTAAATAACAATGCCAATCTTTTCGTAGAAGTAAATATGGGAGCCACTGCGATCGGGACAGGAATTAACGCTCCGGTTGGATACGCAACACTCTGCGCGAAAAATTTAGCGCAATTAACAGGTTTTCCTATAGTTTCTGCACCGGATTTGGTGGAAGCTACACCAGATACGGGTTCTTATGTAATCTATTCCTCAGCGATGAAACGTCTTGCTGTTAAGCTGTCAAAAATCTGCAACGATTTGAGATTGCTTGCTTCAGGACCGAGAGCCGGATTGTCGGAAATCAATTTACCTCCGATGCAGCCGGGATCTTCAATTATGCCGGGAAAAGTAAATCCTGTGATTCCGGAAGTGGTTAATCAGGTTTGTTTTAAAGTTTTCGGAAACGATCTTACGGTAACTTTTGCAGCAGAAGCAGGACAGTTACAGCTCAATGTTATGGAACCTGTGCTTTCTCACGCGATCATGGAAAATATTCACTTTTTAAGCAATGCTTTGGATACGCTTCGTGAAAAATGCATTGTCGGAATTACAGCAAATAAAGAAGTCTGCCTGAATATGGTGAAGCACAGCATCGGAATTGTAACGGCTTTAAATCCTTACATTGGCTATAAACAATCGACAGCGATTGCGAAAGAAGCTCTGGAAACAGGAAAAAGCGTGTATAATTTAGTATTGGAAAAAGAACTTCTTTCTCAGGAAAAACTGGATGAAATTCTTGATCCTAAAAATATGCTGAAACCACACAATAAATAAAAATAACGGTAAGCGATACCTGATGTTTGACTAAAATATAACGTTTTTTATCAGGTATTGCTTATTATTCATCACCAATATCTTTCTTTTGAGATTTTTAATCATCATTCCTGCGCATAACGAAGAAAACAATCTTCCTTTTACATTAGATTCTTTACAACAGCAGAGTTTTAAGGATTTTAAAGTTGTGGTTGTTAATGACGGTTCTACAGACGGAACATCAGAAGTCATCAGAAAATACACAGATCACGATTCCAGATTTGAAACAATTGATCTTCAGAAATCTGCGCACCAACCAGGTTCCAAAGTCGTTAATGCTTTTAAAAATGGCTTAAATACTCAGAATATAGAAGAGTTTGAAATCATCTGCAAATTTGATGCGGATGTCATTTTACCTGAAAATTATCTTGAAACGGTAGAAAATGCTTTCAGAAATAATCCGAAATACGGCTTGGTCGGCGGTTTACTGTATGTTGAAAAAGACGGAGAGTGGATCTACGAAGGAAATTCCAACAAACATCATGTTCGAGGTCCGATGAAAGCATACCGAAAAGAAAGTTTTATTGAAATGAAAGGCATTCGGGAAACATTGGGATGGGATAATATTGATGCCATTTTGCTGGAAAATCTGGGCTGGAAAGAAGTTGTTCTGCCGGAACTTCATGTGAAATTAATTAAAGTGAAAGGAGCTGATTATACCATAAAACCCGCAGATTATTACGGAAGATATTTTTATTTTTTAGGACTGAACCGGTTTTTAGCTTACATCGCTTCCTCAAAAGAAGCCATGAAAAGCAAATCGGCTGCGTTTTTCTTTTCAATGATTAAATCATATGAAAACTGCCGTTCTCAAAACTTAGAACTGAAAATTTCAAAAGAAGAACAGAAAGCCATCAACAATCAGCGTTGGAATATGCTGAAGAAAAAATGGCTGAAACTGTAATTAATTAAATAAAATGTAGTTGTCTGCAATTCGTTATTATTAAAAAAAACTTTGGGTTCTCTGCTGAGTGAATAGTTTATGCTGAGCTTGTCGAGGTACCTTTGCGAGCTTAAAAGCGGTTAATATTTAAAAACTCTTGCGAACTTTGCGTTAAAATTAAGCATTAT
Organism: Chryseobacterium sp. VD8; assembly: GCF_037149975.1. Classification (NCBI taxonomy): domain Bacteria; kingdom Pseudomonadati; phylum Bacteroidota; class Flavobacteriia; order Flavobacteriales; family Weeksellaceae; genus Chryseobacterium; species Chryseobacterium sp. VD8. Next base: position 25,763 of record NZ_JBBCQL010000021.1, read on the forward strand.
GATTAATTAAATATAAGCAAAAATAGAATCTATTCAATAGAAACGGATTTTAGTCCGTTTAACAAAATATAAAAATTAGCCCAAACTTTAGAATTTTGAAAAAAATAGCCTACATAGAAATTGATACCCATGCCGAAATTGCTCAGGATTTTATCAATGTAATGAGCGGTTCCGGAGAATTTACCGTAGATTATTATTTTTCAAAAAAAATAAAAGATCAGATCTTTGAATCCGGAGAGAATATTTTTCTGTCGGACAGTTCAATGATTTTAGACCAGCTGAAATTAAAAAAATATGATGTAATTATCATCGGAACGGTTCACCGTTATTTCAATACCTTCCTTGCCATTGTAAAAAAATACAATGCTTCCGTAATTGTTCACAATATGAACTTTATGAAATCTTCAAAGTTCAGCCTTATCAAAAGTATTTTTAAAGAAGATCAGATATACAGATTGAAATTGTTGTGGAAAGAAGGTTTGTTAAATGCATCAAAAGTCTATCAGATAGCAAAAAAACGATTGGTTTTGGATGAAGAGTTGAGTTCTGATAAATTGAAATTTTTACCTCTTTTTTACACCAAAAATTTTAAAAAGCCGGAGAATAAAGTGTTAACCATTGTTATTCCGGGTGGAGTTTCCCAGCAAAGGAGAGATTATAAAAGGGTTTTTTCAATCATAAACAATCTTGAAAAGTTAAATAAATATTCAGCTCCTGAAAATAAATTCATTGAATTTGTCTTTTTAGGAAAAGCAAAAAATGAAGAATTAAAAGAGATTATTGATCTGGAACGGTCATTGAAATATATCCATATTACCTATTTTTCAGAGAGAGTTTCTCAAGCCGATTTCGAAGACTGGATGCAGAAAGCGGACGTTTTGTGGTGTCCTATTCAGCAAAAAACCAAGTTTTTCGGTCAGGAAGAAATTTATGGCAAAACAAAAATGACGGGAAATCTCGGTGACGCCATTAAATTCGGAAAACAGGCTGTTTTTCCTTCAAATTATGCTTCAAAATTAGATTTTATTGTTCCTGAGCAAAAAGATATTCTGGAGCAGTTTAAATCACTCAAAAACAGTCAGTTCGACTTTCAGAAAGAGTTCGATAAAAAATCTGTTCAGCAAAAACTCGAAAAACTTCTAAAAGAGTTGATTTCTATTTAAATTTAAAAATACTTTTAATAAAATTTTTGTTCAAATAATCTTCTATAGGGAAAATCTTAGTGAAATAATTTCCAATAAAGATCAGTATAAGAACAATAGCAGGTTTGTAGATCATGTTGATGAAATTACTGTCGAAATTCGGCAGAACAATTGCAACCGTAACTGCTAAAGTACAGATAATGGATACAAAAATCATTTCAATCGTTAATGGAGACACTTTAAACATCACATAGTTGAAAATAATCTTGATGACATTGTAGGTGGTAAGAGAAATCGCGGTAGACAAAGCAATTCCGCTTAATTTCAGTTCTGTATTTTTAATGAAATAAAGATTCAGCCCAATGGTAAGTCCTGCCAGTAAAAGCATGACAACAATATTGAATTTATAATATTTTGAAAGGGAAATGATATTTCCGTTAAAACCTGTCGCTAAATCTACCAGAACGGCTGATCCCCAGATCCATACAACCGGTTGATATTCTCTCAGAAGAATTCCGTTTTTCGGCATAAAATACGTTAAATAAGGAAATCCTACCACGATGCAGGAGAACAGAACAGCTCCTAGAAAATAAAGCGTAAGCGATGTTTTTTTATGAAATTTATCCAGGCCTTCCATGTCGCCGTCTGCAAGATTTTTGCTGATAATGGGCGCAGAAACATTAAATAATCCGAGCTGAGGAATAGAAATCAGGGAAATCAAAGCGTAAAGGGTAGCATAAATTCCGTTTTCCTCCATTCCCAGATATTCGCCGATCATTAAGCTGTTGATCGCTAAATAATTTCCGAAAGTTCCTAAAAAACCGAAAAAACTGTAGTTGAAAAACTCTTTCCAGAAACCATCTTTCTTAAAGTAATCTGTACTGAAATCCAGATTGATTTTATCCAGTTTATTGGTATAACGGATATATCCGAAAAGCATTAAAGCAAAAATTCCGAAGAAAAAGGCAAATGCAGTTTTCTGTGAGGCAGCAAAGTAGAAAAACAGACAGAAAGCTCCTAAATTGGCAATTTTCGGAAAAAGATTGTCAAAAATATTAGAAACTACAATTCTCTTGTAATTGGAGGTGTATTTGTTGAAAATGGCACAAAAAGAAAGGATAAGAACCAGCGGCAAAATGATTTCTTTCGCTTTCCATGCTTCCGTAACTTTAAATTTAGGATAAACATAGGGCAGGATGAAAAATATTAACGAAAAAATAAGAAAATTAATAAAAACGGCAAGTAAAGAAAGGGAAAGCATATTCTGCTTTTTACCGTCCTGATCCACTTTATGAAAAAACTTTACATTGGAATAGGAAATTCCCATCACCACAAACGGAACCAGAAATTCTGCGCTGGGAAGAATATACCGAAGTTTTCCGTAAAATTCAAAGTCGTTCGGAAAAATAAAAATTGCGGAAACCGTTCCCAGTAAAAAACCAATATATCCAATGATGGAATATTTAAAGCCCTGCCTTGCTACTACGCTCATCTTTTATTAGTTTTTTGGAATAAAAATAATATTGTTGATGTATTCCGTTTTATTTTTTTCGTCGCTGATATTTTTTAAAAGAATTTCTTCCGTTAATTTTTTAAGCTCAAAAGTGTGCCTGTTCAGGTAGTTTGCATCATAACCCCACGATTCAACTTCTGAAATTTCATCCCAAATCGGAGTCTGGTGGTGTCTCTGTTCCATTTCCACCATTAAAGTCGGAGAAAACTTACTGATGATTTGTTTTGCTCCTTTAAGGGTTTTCATTTCATTACCTTCCACATCAATTTTAATAAAATCCAGTTTTTTGAAATGTTCAATGGCTGCCCATTCGTCCAGCTTTATCACTTTTACTTTTTCGGTATAGCTTTTTTCTTCGCCTTTTTCTTTATAATCGGTGTTCAGAGTACCTCTTGAAGCAACCATTTTTCCGTTAATAACCGGAACTTTAAACTCTGCGGTCGTGTTTTCATCAGAAAGTGCCAGAGGAAAAATGCGCATTGCGGGAAATAATCTTTTCAGGCGGCGGTATAGTTTTTTATTGGGTTCAAAAGCATAGATGTTTTCATGATCCAGCTTGTTTTCCAGTTGATAAAGGAAAGTTCCTACATTGGCTCCAATGTCGAGAATAACAGCATTTTTAGGCAAAAACTCTTTAATCCAGACCAGTTCCGGCTCTACATTCCGCGACGAAAAATTATCTTTGGTAAGATTATTTAAACTTTTAAAATATCTTTTTTTATAAAAATTCGGGCTTATATATTGCAGCTTCTCAGCGATTCTTTGGTACAGAGACATTGTAGGATTTTTGGACTAATCAGCAAATATAAGAAAAATGGTTAAAACAATGTTAAAATAATAAGATTGTAAATATTTGATATTTAGTGTTTTGTGTATTTTTTTAATTTAGATTTAATTTTAAATCAGTTCTTTTGTTTTTCAGCAGTATTTTTCATATTTTTCTAATGGCTTGTATAATAACGGATTGGAATGAAAAAAGTAAATGATTTTAAAAACTCTTAGTATTTATCCATTAAAAACTTTCGTCAAAAATCCGTAACTTTGCCACCTACTAAAATTTTTTATGGAGAGTATTAAAGTTCACGACAAAACTTTCGTTCCTTATCTGGAGGATGCCGAGATTCAGGAGATTGTAAAAGCTACGGCTTTAAAGATTTATGAAGATTATAAAGATGAAGTTCCTGTTTTCATAGGTGTTTTGAATGGGGTAATTATGTTCTTCTCAGACCTTCTGAAGCATTATCCCGGACCATGTGAGATTGCTTTCATCCAGATGAGTTCTTATGTGGGAACAGAATCTACAGGAATTGTTTACCAGAAAATGGAGCTGACAAAGGATGTAAAAGACCGTCACATCATTCTGGTAGAAGATATTGTAGACACCGGAAATACCGTAGAAAGTCTGTTCAAGTATTTTAACGAGACACAGCGTCCGAAATCCGTAAAAATAGCTTCATTCCTTTTGAAACCAGAAGTGTATAAGAAAGATTTCAAGCTGGATTATATCGGGAAAGAAATTCCAAATAAATTTGTTTTAGGGTACGGTCTGGATTATGATGAATTAGGAAGAAACTTACCTAATCTGTACCAGTTAGAAGACGGACAAATCAATCATTAAAACGCTGTTGGCTATTAGCTGATAGCTTTTAGCTTAAAAGTAAAATAAAGAAATAAATTTAATAATAACTTAAAAACAGCTAAAAGCAGGAAGCAGCCAAAAAAGCAATGCCGATTGCCGGAAGCAAAACAACATTATGATAAACATCGTTCTGTTTGGTCCTCCAGGAAGTGGAAAAGGAACACAAGCACAAAACCTGATCGAGAAATTCAATCTGAAACAAATCTCAACAGGTGATCTTTTCAGATTCAATATGAAAAATGATACCGAGCTTGGAAAATTGGCAAAATCTTACATTGATAAGGGAGAATTGGTTCCGGATCAGGTAACAACGGATATGCTGATCGATGAGATCAGAAAACCTACCGATGCGGCAGGATTTATTTTCGACGGTTATCCGAGAACGGCAGTTCAGACGGAAGCACTGGAGAAAATTGTAAAAGATGAGCTGAATGATAAAATTGATGTTTGTCTTTCTTTGGTGGTTGAAGATTCAATTTTGGTAGACCGATTGCTGAAAAGAGGAGAAATCAGCGGAAGATCAGACGACAGCAATGTGGAGATCATCCAAAACAGAATAAAAGAGTACTACACAAAAACAGCAGAAGTAGCCGAGCTGTACAAGCAGCAAGGCAAATATGTAGAGATCAACGGTGTCGGCGACATCAATGAAATCTCTGAAAAACTTTTCGCTGAAGTAGAGAAGTTTCAAAAGTAAAAATTTTTGATTCAAGGTTCAAAGTTCCAAATTCAAGGTTAAAACTTTGAACCTTCAACATAAAACCTTGAATTAAAATTATGTCAAATTTTGTAGATTACGTAAAGATTCATTGTAAAAGCGGTCATGGAGGAGCAGGTTCTGCGCATCTCCGCCGTGAAAAATATATTCCTAAAGGCGGTCCGGATGGAGGAGACGGAGGAAGAGGAGGACACGTCATCATGAAAGGAAATGCCAACGAATGGACTTTACTTCCTTTGCGTTACACGCGTCACGTAAAAGCGGAGCGTGGTGAAAACGGAGGGAAAAATCAGTTAACAGGAGCTTACGGAGCCGATGTCTATATTGAGGTTCCTATCGGAACGATTGCTAAAAATGAAGATGGCGAAATCATCGGTGAAATTCTGGAAGACGGTCAGGAAATTATCCTGATGGAAGGAGGAATGGGAGGAAAAGGAAATGAGCACTTCAAATCTTCTACTAACCAAACTCCGAGATTTGCGCAGCCAGGAATGGACGGACAGGAAGGATACGTCGTTTTTGAGCTTAAAATCCTTGCGGATGTAGGACTTGTAGGATTTCCGAACGCAGGAAAATCTACGTTGTTATCCTCCGTTTCTGCAGCTAAACCTAAAATTGCAGATTATGCTTTTACCACGTTAACTCCTAATCTTGGAATTGTAGATTACAGAAATTACAAGTCTTTTGTAATGGCAGATATTCCGGGGATTATTGAAGGAGCGGCGGAAGGTAAAGGTTTAGGACACCGTTTTTTAAGACATATTGAAAGGAATTCCATCCTGTTGTTTTTAATTCCTGCAGATTCTGAAGATCATTTTCAGGAATTTAAGATTTTGGAAAATGAATTAAAGGAATACAATCCTGAATTGCTGGATAAAGATTTTATTATTTCCATTTCAAAGTCCGATCTTCTGGATGAAGAGCTGAGGAAAGAAATTTCCGCAGAATTTCCGGAAAACAGACAGCCTTTATTTTTCTCAGGCGTTACCGGAGAAGGTCTTATGGAACTGAAAGATGTGATCTGGAAGAAGTTGCATGGGTAGAATGTTAACTTATACTGAATATAAAAGGAGAAACAAAAGCGTTTCTCCTTTTTTAGTGTCAGTGATTATTTCTTTATAAACTTTTTTGTTGTTTTTCCTTCTTTAGTTTCGATCGTAATGAGATACGATCCGGAAGGAATATGTTTAATATCAATTGTATTTCCATTCAAAACAGTATTAATTTTCTTCCCCGAAATATCATAAATATTTACATTTTCAACTTTCAAAGTAGATTGAATCATTAAAAAATCAGAAGCGGGATTTGGATAGATATCTATAGAGCTTTGTTGTTGGTCTTTTGTTAAATCAAGTTTTAAAGAAATTTGTTTTTGATTTTGTGTTTTTGCTTGCTTTACTACCGGTGAAGGACAATCTTCTATTGTCGCAAGAAACTTTGAATTATACATCACGAATGAATCCGGAAGCATTAAAATATAATTTTTTGCTTTCATTGTAATATCTTTATTATCATGAATTATGTAATTAGTATGTGTTGTAATCTTGTCTCCTGCTTG